>NZ_CALKQY010000018.1:0-44691 GCF_937990675.1 Hoylesella shahii
GATTGAACGTAACCTTTACATCGCCATTGGGCGAAGAAACCTGTTGGGCCATGGCGTCCAAAGCAGCAAAGAGCACCAGGCAAACAGACAAAATAAGATTTCTCATATTGTTTAAAGTTATTGATAATCGCGTCATTAAAAAAGTATATACAGAAAATGCAGATCGTTATCCGTGATACATTCACTATGCAAAGATAAAACAAAATGTCGGAAAACGCATATCCCAACCACCTTTATATACAAAAACGCTGTGCAAACGAATGCTGGTATCAGCCCATCGTTCTTAAGGTCTTATTATTAGACCCATTATCCATGCAGAATTAGGATAAATTAGATTAACTTTGCACCTAAAAAATGAAAAGAAGGGCGCAAAACGCCATCCAAGATAATGAGGAAAAGAAATAAAAGAAGGATGAGCAAGGGCATGAAATGGAGCCTATTAGTCGCCATAGTGTTGGTGGTGCTGACGGTTTATGTGCTAATGTGCTGTTTTTCTTCGCAACGACAGATGCGCAATAGTGTTGTTGTTGTGCAAAGCAATGTGTGGTATAGCGTGGGCACAGGAGCCAACAAGGTCGTTTATTTTGCCCAATCGCTGCACGACAGCACCTTTTTAGCACCATGCACCACGCCCAAAGCACTAATAGAAACACCCCATTTCACATCAGGTTTTTGGGCAAACAAGTTGGCATTGTTACCCACGAGCAGTGGCCGAGTGGTGACAGCCATTCCAGATGTTGCAGCCTATAAAGACACATTACCCAGCGATGCCATCACCATGACACAAAAAACATTGACCAAACTGACAACCCAGACAAAACAACTGAAACGAGAAATAAAAGAAACCGACTATTATATAAAAGTGCATGGCGTGCAAGACGAAGGTTATAACGCTGTGGCCACCTATGTCCAAACATTGAGAACACGCCTGAAAGAGGCACAAAACGTGCAGCAACGACTGGCATTACTGCTCAAAGAAAAATCGTTAAGAGTGTTGCGCCATACACGTTATACCGTACTGGTAGACGGCAAAACCCTCCCTACCCGATGCTTACACGAAAACCAGCAATGGGGTTTGTGCCTACTACAAACCACAGATAGGCAAACCCCTTGGCACGCAAATGCCCTCTCGGCGTTGCCTTGGGACATGTCGGCAGCAGGAGAAATGCGCGTTGCTAGCGTACCCGGACTGAGTTTTGCGCAATTATCCACAGTGAAAGACAGTGCTATGATATGGGTGGCCAATGCCAAAACCGACGGTAGACTGCGTATGCACACCACGTTGGGGCAAGCAGGTTCGCCCGTGTTTAGTTCGTGGGGCCGCTTCATTGGAATGTATAACGGCAGAGATATCGTGCCTCGCAACATCATCGCCCAAATGCTATGGAACGAAAAATAAACCACCCCAAACGTTTTCTTTGGCTCACGGCATTGCTAGTTGTGGGGCTTTTTGTCGCTTGCCACATAGAAAAGAACACGCTTAACGACGACGGAACGGCGCAAGTTTTGCAACAAGAAAACGGCCTTTGCTATCAAGGCACTGTGCTGCATGGTCGCAGTCATGGTTATGGCGTGCTGTGGATGAAAGACAGTGTGGTGTATGCAGGACAGTGGAAAGACGGGAAACGGCAGGGAATGGGCACGGCACACGATGCCAGAGGTCGAAAAATAACAGGAAAATGGAATGCAGACACACTGGTGAGTGGAACCAGAGAAGACAGCATGGGTGTGTATGTGGGTAGCTTTAACAAGCAGATGATGGCCAGCGGACACGGTGAATACACAGGCAAAGACGGCAGTCACTACGAGGGACATTGGGAAAACGATGCGCAAACCGGTAAGGGATTTGCCCTTACAGCACAGCCCAAGGTGAAGGTGGGCGAATGGAAGGCAGGCCAATACTTGGGCGAACGCCTAACTTATACCACCGAACGCATCTATGGCATCGATATTTCAAAATACCAACACGTTATCAACAAACGCGTGCATCCCATCAAATGGAACCAACTACGCATCACCCATCTGGGCACGGCTAGCCGAAAGGCCATCCATGGACAAGTAAACTACCCCATATCCTTTATCTACATCAAGAGTACCGAGGGCAAGTCGTTGCTCAATCCCTTTTACAAGGCCGACTATAAGCAAGCTCGCGCCCACGGTTTCAGCGTTGGCACTTATCATTTCTTCTCCATTTACTCGCCTGCTGCAGCGCAAGCTGTGCATTTTCTACGCCATTCGCACATATCGAAAGGCGACTTTCCGCCTGTTCTCGATGTGGAACCCTCTCCCCAACAAATAGCCAAGATGGGCGGTGCGGAGGTGCTTTTCAAGGCAGTTCGCACTTGGCTCACCATTGTAGAGCAACGAACGGGCAAGCGTCCTATTCTTTATATCAGTCAGCAGTTTGTTAATCGCTACTTGCCATTGGCTCCCGACATCAAGCGCGACTACGACATTTGGATTGCACGTTATGGCGAATACAAACCCGATGTACACTTGGTGTATTGGCAACTATGCCCCGACGGACGCGTGCAAGGCATACAAGGCGAGGTAGACATTAACGTGTTTAATGGCTATAAAGAGGTGTTCGACGAGTTTAAGGCGAAGTTATAGAGAAGAGACCAATAGAACGGTCCAAATTATTATAATAACAGGAATGGCAACCGCCATTAAGGAGTTAAACCAACTTAACCTTGCGTAACGATGTACGACAAGAATCATACTCAACGAGAAAAGGAAATAAGTTAAATTGCTAATCTCGTAAATTGTTGCTAAAATGGGATTCTGAACTATGTCAAGATAGCCACGCTCACGAACATACACATGCTGGCCAACAAGCATAAAGAGTTGGAAAAGCGAAAGAATTATGGCAATGATTAGTGGGTATGCAGCTTTTTGTAGAAAAGCGAAAAAAGAAATGCTCCCACCTAAAAACATTAAGCAAAAGTAAATTGCTACCGACGGAATAAGCCAAGTAACAAATGCAGACACAAAAGTTACTGCAGCTGTTTCCCAACGTTGATTAATCGTTATAATATCCACTATATCAGAGTTCATTATAAGTGTATCAATCAGAAACGATGTTAAAAAACAAAAGAAGACAATGAGGAATAATGAAAATATGGCTAAAATCTTTTTCATAAAAACAACCGTGACGAAACATGAGCTTCTATTATCGCAGCAGACAAAACGAGAGATACAGAGAAAAGGATACCAACTAGCATGATTTTCAATTGTTCTTGCACATTAATAACTTTATTGCGAACCAAATCTACCAAGAAAAAGAAGATATAAAACCCCATTCCACCAGATAGCCAAAAAGCAAAAATCTCGAATCCATGTGGCATCAATCTTAAAATTCGGACATTGCGGTACTTATCTTCGCGGGCAATACAAGCAACTTGCCACCCCAAAGCCTTACCATTTGACACAACACACACAATAGTGGGTAATGCTAAAAAGCATCCCCCAAAAATGCTAATTGTGCATACACCCATGTTATTGCGGATAATCTCGCTACATAGAGAATCAGGTTCCATTCGCACAAAAGCGTCTTGAACCTTTACGTATGAAAACGAATAAGCTGTATCCTTAGAATTCCATTTCTTTGAAAAGCCACAAGAAAAAGAAATCGTCCATAAAATTGCGGTGAAGTAAATACAAACAACTAAACGTTTAATTGGCTTTTCTATAAACATAGATTTTATAAAAGAATGTGCACAGCCATATAACACAAAATACTATGAATGAGACTATCAGGCGATAAGGCAAATAAACAATGCAGACAAAACTCAGCAATTGTAGCGGAATTAATACGTAAAACAGGCGCTTCATCTTAGGATAAAAGGCGTTGTCGTTCTTGTAACCAAACCATGCAAAGCAAAAGCTTAAAACACACATCACCACTAGCACCATTATGGACATCCAATAAGATGCACTTCCCAAGGGAAAAATCCATGAAACGGCAAAAAAGGCCCAAATATTTTGGTATACAACAAACCTTGAGGCCACATTAGTGGCCTCAAGGCTCAATGGACACTTTTGTTTGTTTTTACTCATAGTTGCAATCAGAAACCATAGATACCACCAACCACTGGGTTAAGACAACTAATTCCAACCCCTATGCAAGCGTAGGTAAAATCTTTCGCCATGCGTTGCTTTTTTGACAACTTCGAGTAATACTCTTCATGCGCATAAGAATCAATTATACACATCTTTGATGCTGATTGCGACAACGTTTTGTTGTGCGACACCCCTGCAAAGAATCCGATAGAAACAGAAACCAATAACGTTCCTAAAAAATAAGCACTTCGTTTCATATAATCTTTTTTTGCAAAAATAGTGATTAGTTGCAACACAACCAAGAAACCGGCCAAGCAATTAACTATTGTTTTTTTTTATTTAACAGAAAAACGATAGTAAGGACCACATTAGAAACGCTCTTCCGCCTTATGTTACTTAACAAATTCGTGATACTTCACACTATCCGTAAGGTATTTCAACAATGCAGCATCACCCCTTTCGTAGATAGGCATCTGCTCACACACATCGTAAACCATATCGTCTGTGGTGGCGTCCTTATACGTTTGGGCTTTCTTCACCTTTTTATTCTGCGCATTCGCCCCAGCAGGAGCGAAGACAATAAACAAGGCGATGGCAGAAATAGCGAAAGGCAGGCACTTAAAGTCGGCAAACAATTAGGGCGTTTGTTTATTCCTCATACGCAAACATTTATTAGACGCAAGCATTATCGCATTAAGGAAACGGCATAACCGTAATAGGCATATCGTTAACAAGTTAACGAGCCAACAAGCAGGTGGGAAATAAGCCATTAGCCTGCGCCACAGTCGCTTGTTAGCCCATTAACTCGTCAACGTTGCCAGCCTAGCTGTATGCTATTGCAGTTTGAAAGACACAGGCACGTTATACCTTACGCGCACTAACTGGCCGTCTTGTTTGCCTGAAACCCACTTGGGCATGGCCTTTATCACCCTTACCGCCTCAGCATCGAGCGCAGGTGTTACCGACCTAACTACTTTTACGTCAGCTACCGCCCCATCTTTCTCTACTGTAAAGCTAACCACAACGCGGCCTTGCTCTCTCGCTTTCTCAGCCGCTTTGGGGTACTTGATGTTCTCCGAAAGGTACTTCATCAGTGCAGCTTGTCCTCCGGGGAAGGTAGGCATCTCCTCACACACATCATACACCTTATCCGCAGGTTTAGCATTATTGATTTGTGCTGTATCTTTGTTCGTTTCAGCTTTAGTTTCAACTTTTGTGTCCTTCACAACTTGTTCGTTCACGGGCGACTTTTGCTTACAGCTATTCATAAACACCAAGGCGAAAGTCAACGGCACGAAAAGCAAGTACTTAAAACGTGCTCTGGGATTGGATGCTTGTTTATTCATCATCATAATTCTTCTTTTTAAAGGTAATACATTGAAATTATTAGTTATTGTAGCTACATTCATGCGATAGGCCACCGCCAACAAATGGTATTGGTAGGCCTTTTTGTCTGTTCCGCCATTTATAACAGAGTGGTCGGCCAGATATTCAAGATTGTTGCGCACTTGCAGACGCATAAGCCACGCAGCAGGATTGAACCAAAAAGCGGCAACAAAGAGTTGCGACAGCAAAGCGTCTAACGAATGCCACTGCTCCACGTGCGCCTGTTCGTGCATAAGTATCTGCTGAAGCTGTGAAGGTGTTTTGTTAACAGGACTAACGAATATCCAGCGGAAGAA
Source organism: Hoylesella shahii (assembly GCF_937990675.1). Lineage (NCBI taxonomy): Bacteria > Pseudomonadati > Bacteroidota > Bacteroidia > Bacteroidales > Prevotellaceae > Hoylesella > Hoylesella shahii. The sequence goes on from NZ_CALKQY010000018.1 coordinate 5,745, forward strand.
CGAAAAGGGGCTGAAATCGTCGGTTAACAAACAAACCGCTGTGCCGTTCAACGTTGCGCGCTCACAGTGTTGAGCCATCCTAAACACAACAAATGCCTGCCAAAGCATACGCAAGAGCATAGCCAAGGTCACAACAGCGTATAGCCAAACAGCTAGGTGTGGCCAATAAAAGAGATCGCGTGTAGGACTGACCAGCACTTCGGGTAGGTTATAAGTTATGCGTGGCAAGACATTGTCCAACGATGCCGTTTCGTTAACCAGCTGAGAGAGGTCTATCGTGGGCAACAAAAGCGAAAGCATATAAATAGTGAGCAACGACAGACGCCGCCATTTAAAGAAAGTGTCGCCAGCGCTAATGATTTGGTAGAACCCGAATAGCACCACCAACACAAAGTTTGCTTTTATCAGATACATCAACATAGATGAGATTTGCTAGGATAATTTAGGTAATACTAATCCAAAACACTTTGAATTAAAGAGTGAGAACCATTTAAAGAGACGTTTAGAAGGCGAGATAACCGAATGTAAGACGAGACTCATGGCTTTTCCATACTGTCGTTTTCTATCTCGGCGATAATGTCTTTCAGCTCGTCGGGCGATATTTTTTCTTCTTGTGCAAAGAACGAAACCATATCGCGGAACGAATTTTTGAAGTAATCGCGCACAAATCCCGACACAAAGTAGCGTTTATAGTCTTTTTCCTTAACAACAGGCTCGTACTCAAAGCCATTGCCCTTGCGTTGGGCCGCCACATATCCTTTGCGTTTAAGATTTCCAATAATAGACGCCACCGTGGTATAAGGCGGTGTAGGCTGAGGCAACTGTTCGACAACACCCTTGATAGTACATCTACCCAATTGCCAAACACAGCGCATCACCTCTTCTTCTTGAATTGAAAGCTTCTCCATTTTCATAATTATGTAATAATTAAATTACGCTGCAAATCTACGAACTTTTCGTAAACAAAGCAACAAACACTAGTTTAAAATTCGTTAAACACTTTATATTTAACACACAAAACCAATAAATTACGAACTTATCGTAACAAACAAGCCACACAAATAACAGGAAAATAAATTCGTTAATGAGATATATTTAGACTAAAAAAACGCACAACAGAAAAGCAAACATAAAACATGAACATCCCAATTAGTGTGAAACACCATACCCCATCTATTTTATAGCCTACAAAGTTAAAGACAACGCAATTATAGATACATCTCCAAATAACAACAAACAAAACAACACACAAATAAATAACTACTTGATACCACCACGCTGCACCCATACAAACATTCACCTTTCACATAGCCAATACAACAACATGCCCTTACTTTCATCACGAAAGCCAATAAAACATAAAAAAGCGATGTGCTTGTTCGTCTTGCAGTTTTTTATTACCTTTGTGCCACAGAAAACAAAACGTGCAATATGCACATCATCCAGTTAACGGCAGAAAATGAGAAGAGTGCTACATTTGCTGTTTATCTCGCTATTCGCCCTCAGTTTTACTTCGTGCGAAAACAAAGAAAAGCAAGCCGACAAGCTAACAGAGGAGTTTATGCGAAAGAACCTAAACGACCCACGTTCTTACCAACTAGTGGAACGCGGGCGGGTTGACTCGCTCTTTTCAGAGTTCAGAGCCACCGCCGAAGCACAATACATGCTCGACAAAGTGAAGCAAATAACCGACTCGGCTACACGCTATTCGGCATCGGTGAAAACCATTTCGCAAGCTCAACAGCTACTAGCCGATGGCCAACGCATATTGCAAGACTACAAGAAAAAGCAGCAAACCTTTAAGCGCCAGTTCCTAGGTTACGCCTATAGAGTTAGCTTTAGAGCCAAAAACGAGCACGGAGTACCGGTGCGTTCGTATGTAGTATTCAGGCTAAGTCCCGAGATGAATAAGGTTAGCATTGAAGATGCCGACATGAATATCTTCACTATTTTTGCAGCAGAAGCCATTAACGACAACATTACCAAATATTAAGGCGCTTGTAGACAGGGGCTAACATACTTACACGTGGGCGTTACCCAGAGATAACAACACGTTTGTCTATCAATACTGATACACTATGCTGTAAATTCATACACACCAGCCCACACTTAGCCCCAACCACAGCCCTTGGCGCATGCCTTTAGCCGTTAATAATAGCAAAATCAAGCACTTAATCCAAGGTTATTACAATAAAATTTCGTAACTTTGTACATACTAGAATGCCGAACAAGCACTGTATAATCAACTATTATTGAAAGGATAGACATGAAGAAGAACATCTTACAACTTGCCCTCTTGGCCAGCTTAATCGTTGTATCAAGTTGTGCAAGCAAGAAAGATTTGGACAATTGCCAAAGAGAGAACAAAGAACTAAGCGAAAACTATAACACCACGCGCGAACAATTGGCTGCCAGCCAAGCTAGGGTAACATCGCTAGAGGAACAACTTGCACAACAAAAACGCGACTATGCCGCATTGCAGAAGTCGCTAGACAAGAGTCTAAGCAATAGCTCGGCCAACAATGTAAACATCTCTAAACTTGTTGACCAGATAAACGAGAGCAACCAATATATACGCCATCTTGTAGAAGTGAAGAGCAAAAGCGACTCGCTTAACATGGTGCTCACCAACAATCTCACACGTTCGCTCAGCCGAGAAGAACTAAAAGAGGTGGATGTGCGCGTGCTTAAAGGTGTGGTTTATATTTCATTAGCCGACAATATGCTTTATAAGAGCGGTAGCTATGAAATAAACGACCGCGCAGCCGAAACACTTAGTAAGATAGCCAAAATCATTATGGACTATCAAGACTATGATGTACTGGTGGAAGGAAATACCGACAACGTGCCCATTAACCGCGAAAACATTCGAAATAACTGGGATTTGAGTTGCTTGCGCGCTTCTAGCGTGGTGCAATATCTGCAAACCCACTATGGCGTTAACCCCAAAAGACTCACTGCTGGCGGACGAGGAGAGTTTAATCCCATTGCCACCAACGCAACCGAATTGGGCAAACAGCGCAACCGTCGCACACAAATCATCATCACACCGAAGCTCGATCAGTTTATGGACCTAATCGACAAGGCACCCGAAGAGGGGAAATAAGCCTTGCCCAACAGCCTTTACTAACACCTGCCCCAGTGCTAATTACAGCCTTGGAGCAGGTGTTGACTTAAGTTACCACCAACAAACAACATTACCCAAACACGATAAAGAAGCAAACAACACAAGCATCAGCCCCAACAAAACGACTAGGGCGCAACGCCTAACCATCTCCACATAACCACTTATTAAATGTCACCCACAGTAAAAGGTTTTCTTAATGCCAGCATTTCAGGCATTACTTTCGGACTAATCCCTCTTTTCGCCCTTCCTGTTTTAAACACAGGCATGCATTCCACATCTGTTTTAATTTACCGTTACGCCTTTGGATGCCTTGCTATGCTAGGTATGCTTATGTTTCATCGCACACGAATGTGGCTTGCCTTTGGCGATTTCTTACGCATTTTGTTGCTTTCTTCGATGTACGCCGTATCGTCCATCACCCTTATCGAGGGCTACAACTACATGGCTAGCGGCATTGCCACCACCCTACTCTTCTCCTATCCCGTTTGGACCTGCCTACTTTCGGTGGTGTTTCTGCACGAAAAGCTGTCGGCCACCACAGCCATAGCCATAGCCATAGCCGTAGGAGGCGTATTCTTTCTTTCGGGCATACTCGACGGCCAAGGCGACATGCAAGGCCTAACTGGCTTATTTTTGCTGCTCACCTCGGGCTTCCTTTATGCCGTTTACATGGTTGCTTTTCCTAGAATGCGCATCCGTAAGATACCTTCACTCAAGCTTACGTTCTACATCTTTTTCTTTGCGATGCTAATTTTGGCCCTCTATGCCACATTTACGCGAGGACGAATCGATCCCATAGACACACACAATCAACTTATCAACCTCTTTTTGCTGGGTTTAGTACCCACAGCCATCAGCAACGTAACGCTCATTATCTCGCTCAAGCAAATAAGTAGCACCATGGCAGCCGTGTTAGGAGCATTCGAACCCATGACAGCCATGTGCGTAGGCATACTTCTTTTCGGCGAACCACTCACCCTCCCCATTGTCATTGGCTTTGTGCTCATCATCACATCAGTGCTCATTCTGGTGCTTAGCAAGCGCAAAACAGGCTCACCCAAACACCACCAACACCCCATAACCTAGCCTTCGTCCAACATTTATAACACCATGCCACACCATTGCACGAGTAGATAAACGAACAAAAGAGAACTTTTATACTAAATAACTGAAAAAACTCCCTACCCAACACCTTATATATAAGGCAAAAACGCTAACTTTGCAAGAAGAAAGTGCAGGGCAAGAGCAGCATTTGGACAAATAATAGAAAACCAGACGCTACACCGCGAAAACCATTTCGCACCAACACGCACGCTACAGCCAACAAAAGGCGAACTACAACGCAATTTGGCGAAAAGAAAAATAAATGTATTCACATAACCATCTTATAAAACAAAAGGAGACAAAGATGATTCTTTTTTTCAAGACGCAGAAAGAAACGGTGATAGCCACTGAAGTTAATCACCAACTGAACGATGAAGAGATAGCCAAACTTGCATGGCTGTACGGCGACGCTACACTGATGGACACACAAGAGCTTGAAGGCTTTTACGTGGGACCGCGCCGCGAGATGGTGACGCCATGGAGCACAAATGCCGTTGAGATTACACAAAACATGAATCTCAACGGCATTTCGCGTATAGAAGAATTCTTCCCCGTGGCTAGCCGAAATGCTGATTACGACCAAATGCTACAACGCATGTACGAAGGCATTGGACAAGAAGTGTTCTGCGTTAACAGACAACCCGAACCAGTAAAACACGTGGACAACCTGGAAGAGTATAACGAAAAGGAGGGTTTGGCTCTCTCGACCGACGAGATGGCCTACCTTCACCACATCGAAAAACAACTAGGAAGACCACTTACCGACTCTGAAATCTTCGGCTTTGCCCAAATCAACTCTGAGCATTGCCGACATAAAATTTTCGGCGGAACGTTTATCATCGACGGCGAAGAAAAAGAATCATCGCTCTTTGCTATGATTAAACGCACCACGGCCGAAAATCCTGGCAACATTCTCTCGGCTTATAAAGATAATGTGGCCTTTGCTCAAGGACCTGTGGTTGAACAATTCGCCCCAAAAGACCAATCTAAGGCCGACTTTTTTGAGGTGAAAGATATAGAAAGTGTTATCTCGCTGAAAGCCGAAACACACAATTTCCCCACCACCGTAGAACCCTTTAATGGGGCTGCAACGGGCACAGGAGGCGAAATTCGCGACCGCATGGGTGGCGGCGTAGGCTCGTGGCCCATCGCTGGTACGGCCGTTTACATGACCGCTTACCCCCGTTTCGACGGCGGACGCGATTGGGAAAAACACCTACCCGTGCGCGAATGGCTATACCAGTCGCCCGAACAAATTCTCATTAAAGCCTCTAATGGCGCATCCGACTTTGGCAATAAGTTTGGACAACCACTCATCACGGGCTCTGTGCTTACATTTGAGCATCAAGAGAAAGCCGAAACCAACAATTCTGCCAACGAACCATTCTACGCCTACGATAAGGTTATCATGTTGGCTGGCGGTGTGGGCTACGGCACAAAGCGCGATTGTTTGAAAGGCGAACCACAAAAAGGTAACAAAGTGGTGGTTGTTGGTGGCGACAACTATCGCATCGGACTGGGTGGCGGTTCGGTTTCATCGGTTGATACAGGCAGATACTCTAATGGTATTGAGCTTAACGCCATACAACGCGCCAACCCCGAAATGCAAAAACGCGCATACAATCTTGTTCGCGCATTGGTTGAAAGCGACAATAACCCCGTTGTATCTATTCACGACCATGGCTCGGCTGGCCACTTGAATTGCTTGAGCGAACTGGTGGAAGAATGTGGCGGAGAAATCAACATGGACCAACTGCCCATTGGCGACAAAACCCTTTCGGCTAAAGAGATTATTGCCAACGAGAGCCAAGAACGCATGGGCCTACTTATCGACGAACAACATATTGACCGCGTAAGAGAGATTGCCCAACGCGAAAGAGCACCCATCTATGTAGTGGGCGAAACAACGGGCGATGCACACTTCGACTTTAAACAAGCCGATGGAAACAAACCCTTCGACTTGGATGTGGCACAAATGTTTGGCCACTCGCCCAAGACGGTAATGATAGACAACACCGTTGAACATCATTATAACAATGTGCAATATCAACCCATAGGCAACGAAGCCGACAAGAACAAACTTGGCGAAGAGGCGCTTACAGCACACATCGAACGCGTGTTGCAGCTCGAAGCCGTGGCTTGTAAGGATTGGCTCACCAACAAAGTAGACCGCTCTGTAACTGGCAAGGTGGCTCGCCAACAAACTCAAGGCGAAATTCAACTGCCTTTGAGCGACTGTGGCGTGGTGGCACTCGACTATCGCGGACGCTCGGGTATTGCTACCGCCATCGGACACGCACCTCAAGCCGCTCTAGCATCAGCCGAAAAAGGCTCGGTTCTGGCCGTTAGCGAGTCGTTAACCAACATTGTTTGGGCACCTTTGGCCCACGGATTGGGCGGTGTTAGCCTCTCTGCCAACTGGATGTGGCCTTGTAGGTCGCAAGCTGGCGAAGACGCGCGCCTTTACAAAGCCGTTGAAGCATTGAGCGACTTCTGCTGTTCGCTGGGCATTAATGTGCCAACAGGTAAAGACTCGCTATCGATGACCCAACAATATCCCAACAGCCAAAAGGTTATCGCCCCTGGAACGGTTATCGTTAGCAGTGGCGCCGAGGTCTCGGATGTGCGCAAAGTGGTGTCGCCTGTACTTGTTAACGACAAAAACTCGTCGCTCTATTACATCGACTTCTCGTTCGATGATCAACGTTTGGGTGGTAGTGCCTTCGCACAAAGCCTTGGCTATGTGGGCGACGACGTGCCAACTGTTACCAACCCCGAATATTTCGCCGATTGTTTCAATGCCATTCAAGAACTAATTAAGCGCGGATGGATATTGGCAGGCCACGACATTTCGGCTGGTGGACTAATAACCACGCTGCTCGAAATGGCTTTTGCCAACCAAAAGGGTGGCATGCACCTCAATCTACACGACCTCGCAGACGACGATGTGGTGAAAAACCTCTTCGCAGAGAACCCAGGAGTGGTGATACAGGTGAGCGACGACCATCGCAACGACCTCCGAACCTTCCTCGACGACGAGGGTATTGGCTACACCAAGATTGGCTATTCGGTTCCCAACAGTCGCACATTGGTGGTGAAGAAGGGCGACAACGAATTTGTTTTCGACATCGACTCGCTGCGCGAAACATGGTATCGCACTTCTTATCGCCTCGATACAATGCAGAGCCACAACGGTATGGCCAAAAAAAGATGGCTCAACTTCAAAAAACAACCCATCGAACTGAAGTTTAACGACAACTTTAGCGGACTGCTTAACGCCTATGGCATCAGTGCCGACCGACGTAAGCCCTCGGGTATTAAGGCTGCCATCATCCGCGAAAAAGGCACTAACGGCGAACGCGAAATGGCTTATGCTCTCTATCTGGCTGGCTTCGACGTGAAGGATGTGGCCATGACCGACCTTGTTTCTGGTCGCGAAACGCTAGAAGAGGTCAATATGATTGTGTTCTGTGGTGGCTTCTCTAACTCGGATGTGCTTGGTTCGGCCAAGGGATGGGCTGGTGCTTTCCTTTATAACCCCAAGGCAAAAGAGGCGCTCGACAAATTCTATGCACGCCCCGACACACTTTCGCTAGGTATCTGCAACGGCTGTCAGCTTATGGTTGAGCTAAACCTCATCAATCCCGAGCACGACCATTGTTCGCACCTTACCCACAACACCTCGCATAAATTCGAAAGTTCGTTTGTGGGATTAACCATTCCGCAGAACAATAGCGTTATGCTACATTCACTCTCGGGCAATAAGCTGGGTATATGGGTTGCACATGGAGAAGGACGTTTCTACATGCCCGAAGCCGAAGACAAATACAACATCATTGCCAAATACAACTACGCTGAATATCCTGGCAATCCCAATGGCTCGGATTATAATGTCGCAGGTATTTGCTCGGCAGACGGCCGACACCTAGCCATGATGCCCCACTTGGAACGTTCAATCTTCCCATGGCAAAACGCTTTCTATCCACGTAACCGCCAATCAGACGAGGTTACACCATGGATTGAGGCTTTTGTCAATGCTAGAAAATGGGTTGAAAGCAAGCTGAACAAATAATATAGCAATGGCGGCAAACGGCAAACAAATGTTTTGTCGCTAGCCGCCAGCTGCTTTTAAATGAGTAGATGAGTTTACAAACAAACCAATAAAACCGTCTACTTGTCAACACAAACATTATTAACATGTCGATATATTGGAACAGTTTTCGCACATTCTTTAAAATAGGTATGTTCACTCTTGGCGGCGGATATGCCATGATACCCATTATTGAGGCCGAAGTGGTGGATAAAAACAAGTGGATAGAGAAAGAAGAGTTTCTAGACCTCATTGCCATTGCTCAGAGTTGTCCAGGCGTATTTGCCATAAACATCAGCATCTTTATAGGTTATAAGATGCGAAAGACACCCGGAGCACTATGTACCTGCATTGGCACGGCGTTGCCTTCGTTTTTGATTATACTGTTCGTCGCGATGTTCTTTCATCAGTTTCAAGACAACACCGTGGTGGCTGCAGCCTTTCGAGGCATACGTCCAGCAGTGGTAGCGCTTATTGCCGCCCCCACATTCAATCTTGCCAAAAGTGCCCACATCACATGGAGCACGCTTTGGATACCTGTTGTTTGCGCCCTGCTCATTTGGGCCTTAGGCGTAAATCCCATTTACATCATCATCGGCGCAGGTCTTTGTGGCTACCTCTATGGCCAGTTTATCAAGCCCACCGAAGAACAACACAACGAGAATTAGAGCTTCATCGGTGCCACTCTTGGCCATCTTAGGCACCGCAAACTTCACTCAGAAGTATATTGGCCAGCAACAAATACACCATCACATGATATTTTTCGAGCTTTTCTATACGTTTTTCATCATCGGACTGTTTGGCTTCGGTGGCGGTTACGGCATGTTATCGCTCATACAAACCGAAACGGTTGTTCACCATCAATGGCTTTCGTCGGCCGAATTTACCAATATCGTGGCCATCTCTCAAATGACTCCTGGCCCAATCGGCATCAATGCAGCCACCTATTGTGGATACACAGCCGCGCACAATGCTGGCTTCAGCACGTGGATGGCTATGCTTGGCAGCGCCACCGCTACATTTGCATTGGTGTTGCCATCGCTTATTCTGATGATACTCATTAGCAAGATGTTTATGAAATACATGAACGTGCCCATTGTTCAGAACATTTTTGCAGGTTTGCGACCAGCTGTTGTGGGTATGCTTGCTGCTGCAGCCCTTCTCCTGATGACCCAAGAAAATTTCTCTTCGCCTATTACCAACCCTTGGCAATTTGGCATTAGCCTATTTCTCTTCGTCATTACGTTTGTTGGCACAAGGTATATGAAAATTAATCCCATACGTATGATTGGCTATGCTGCCGTGGCGGGCATTCTATTGCTGTATTAATGCCAAACATTCTTCATCAAAGGTCTAAACTGCAACATCGAAATTCAAAACATCTCCATGCCTTTAGCATGGAGATTATTTGTATAACACCAACCCACATTCTCTACAATCAACTAAGATAGCACATACTGGGTAATCCCATTATTTAGTGTTTGTGTTTTCTTCAGCTTCACTTTCTTTCGTATCGCCATGATTTGCTTGCGCTTCGTTGTCGTTTGTTTGCTCTTCGTTAGCATCTTCTCGGGCCTCGTTCTCGTCCGTGTCTTCGTTTTCGTCCGTGTCTTCGTTTTCGTCAGCATCGTTTTCGGTTTCTTCCACTTCCGTGTTACGCTTTTCGCGGGCGTACTTAATGGATTTCACAAACAAGATGAGACCGATGAGCCCCATAAGTGGCATAACAGTGAGTTGCACGGGATTGAACTCGTCGAGCCATTCAAGCATGTGCAGCAAACAAAGAGCAGTGAAAATAAAAGTCAAAAGCACGTGAATAACTCGCCATGCCTTATGTTTGCCCCACAAAGCAAGAAAGATGGCCAGCACGGGCAATGTATAACACACGCCCAACATCATGGCAATAAGTTCGCGCGAATGTGCAGGAGTTGACATGGTCACTATCTGTTCGCCCCAAAATGCGGGCATCACATCGGCCATGGTGTGAGCCAAAAATCCCATAATGACAAGTGTCCACAGCACTACCATTTCAATTTGTCGGTTCATAATCACATGTTGTTAGTTAAGTTTGTTGTTATGTTCGTTCACGGATGTACGTGTTTACCGGGTTAGCGGATTGACATGTTGGCTAGTTACATGGCGTTAGCCAACATCAAGCATGTTTTTTTAAGGGCTTTAGAGCCAATCGGTGCGCGCATTATGAAGCAGGCGCGTTGCTATATTGATGAGACAACGTGCCTGCCCGCGCGTTTATACTCTACCCTCGGCTGTAAGCTTGTTACAACCTTACAGTCTTTCTCACCACAAAGTTACGAAAAGTATTCTGTTTTTACAATAGCTATCAAAAAATAATCACCTTTTAAAGCGCAAAAAACATAATCTATACCATACAAAAAAACTTCTTAACCACCTCGATGCTAGACAATATGCCCATTTTCGCAAGCCATTAAGCGCAGCAAGGGTTATCCACACGCTTAGCAAACAATCAAAAAAACAGACCTCCGCATCCAGCCATAACAAAAAGCACACAAGTAAACTAACGTTTTCGTTAAGCCAAATGAACAATGTCGAGCTTGCTCGTACATTGTCATGGCGAGAATTGGAGATCGCCAGCACGGAGCTTTAGGCGAAGTGGAAAGGCAAAACGCACTTTTCAAGGAACGAAAAGAACATTTAACCCCAATCGTTCGCCGGATGGGTATGGCTGTTGTGCGCTGTTGAGCAAATTGTTAGTTGTGTTCTTGAATGCGTAGCGCACTAGACCCGCCCTTGGTTCTGACACAAAAAAAGGACTCGAAACACGTTCGAGTCCACTCCTAATAACCAATAATATCTTCGTAGCTAAAATATGTACTATCGTTTGGGCCAACAACCATCCGCAGCCCTCAATAACATTGCGCTTTATGGTTTGGCAAGCAACTGGCCTTCCAGGTCAACATTTACCTGGGCACTGTTTACTTTTGTGAGGATTAGTCCTCTGGCACAGCTTGTAAGCACCATGTGTGGCACCATCACACCTCCCACATTACGGTAGTCTTCGTATCTTATCACTCCCGCAGGAGACGTGGTTTGCCTTATTAAGCCATCTTTACACGACACGCACAACACCAATTTGCAGCCCGACTTATAGTTTGCTTGCAATTCATAGCAGGCTTCACCATCCAAATCTTTTTTGCCAATAAGTTTCACCATCGACACATCCGACGCTTTCTGATTGACGCAATAATCGAACAATGGGCCCAAAAATTTCGACCCTATGATGTATGTTTGAGCCATACCATCGGGTAACTGCTCGGTGCGTGGCGTGGGAGTGGAATTAAAAATCCATCCTTGCTCCCCATAAGCGCATACCATCGATGTACCTTGAGGCGACTTAATGCGCTGATAATATGCCACGCCAGGCACCAACAACGTGGTGACTTGCAGTTCGCTACCCTCGGTAACAACCGTTTCTTGCAGTTGTAACGACTTAACTTTGGCTGCAGCTTCCTTTCCTCCCAGTTGACGAACATTATTTATACAGATGTCGTCTACGGTCTGTGCGCAAACACTCGCCACGGACAAAGCCAACGATAGCATTAACGTACCTACTCTCTTATCAATACTCTTCATAACCCTAATTTACCTTTAGTAACTGAATGATCTATAACTGATTCTTGATACACATACAAAAGAAACCGCCAAAATGCCTTCACAGGTTGTCTTAATCACTTCTTTGAGGCATTCGGCGGTCGTTTATCATCCTAAATACCTCTGGTGCAAAGTTAGGCGTAAAAGCTTTGTAACCAAAAGAAAAGTATATAAAATAGATTAAGCACATATACAAAAAAAGTAAACACGCTTTTTTGTTTTAACATATATTTACCGTTATACAACAACCAAAAAACACCAAACCATGTGTATTATTATGCGTAATGTAACAGAAATATTGTATTTTTTGACCAGAAACGATGCAAAATCAACGATAGACGACCGAATTAAATACGTTAAAAACATTATAAGAATAGAAAAGAATAAACACATTGTATCTTGGTTTTATAAGACAAGAAACGCAAAAAAGACTCATTAGTGATGAACAAAAAACAGAAAATAACTGCTCTAAGAAAGCAATTTGTTGCTAAAACTTGACAAAACGCACACACAACACCTTACTTCGTACATGTCTCTATTGTGGATTTCTATATATTTCGCCATATATTAAAGCTCTAACCGACTATTATATATATACAAACAATATACATCGGGCAAGGTAAAGGCAATGGAACGTTCTTTTCCTTCTTTGAAAAGTGCGTTTTCTCGCCATGACAATGTACGAGCAAGCTCGACATTGTTCATTTGGCTTAACGAAAACGTTGGCTTGCCTTCATCTAAAAAAACATTATACAAAACACTGCGCGCACATTGCTACTGGCTGATATTAAGTTTTACCTCCAAACAGCCGTTAGAGCCGTTTAGAATTTGTACATTGTTGAGTACCTTGCAGATTAATACTCGATGGAATAAGAGCACCACAGCAAAAGAAGAACACAAGCAATGTGCATACTAGAAAACGAAAGATAAGCAGAATACAATGAAACCCATATAAAACATGTGATTAGCGACCTAACGACCGTTTTTGATAAAAAATAAAACGGCATTAAACGCACAATAATATCGAATGATATATTTTGCAAAATGGAGTTAGACAGAAATAAAACACTAGAACATCGCACATGTTTAGCATAAGAGTTTTGTTATCTTCTTTTGTTAAATACAAACGCCTTATTTTACAAAACTCATATTCTAAGACAAGCCCTTCTAGCGAAAAAAGGAGAGTCAAAAGCACGTTTTTTGGCTTATTTTTAGCCTTTCACAATTTATATTTTCACCAATTTTGAGCACCACAACCGCATTTTGCACCTTTTTGGCTTTCTATTTCACCGTCAACTACTAATTTTGTTTCTTCCTCAAAACAGCTATTTGCAGCTAAAATTCCACTTTTTCACCTCTTTTTTACCCTAAACAACGGCAATTTTTATCAGGCGATAACCTTCAACAGCAAGACAAAACATGCAAGTTTATGCATTCCGCCTTGCGTTTAGTGGCATTTTTCGGTGCATTTAGCAGCATTTCACCTCGCGTTTTGCGGCATTTCACCTTGCGTTTTGCTACACTTAGCCTTGCGTTTTGCTGCTAAACGCAGGGTTATTTGCTGCAAATAGCATAACATTTAGCCCATAATGACCCAAAGTTTGATTAGTTTTACATTTCTATGCAATACAAATACAGTTTTGTTGCATTAAAAACCCACCCCTTTTCTTACGCAAAAAACCTTCGTGAGAATTGAGTATTTGCAAGCGAGTGAGCAGTTGGTGAGCAGAAAGGGCACTCACAGTGTTAAAATTCTCGCTGAATATTTTACACAATAGACACACATTGCAATCTTAAGCCCAATAAATAACGAATAAGCAATTGGGGGGATAAAACACTAAACACCGAGGAAGAAAAGCTAAACATAAAGCCCAAAACAACAAACAACCCCAAATCGGGAGTTAGACCGCTTATCACATGGATGATAGGGTTTAAATTGTTTGCAATACATCTTTCGTTTGCATATCGGCAGATTGCCTATCCTATGCTTGCACCGTAGAACCCTACGCCTACAAGAATAAGACGGGCAATCTGTTAAACAATACACAAAATCTAAACAGCTATAACGACTGGTCTGAGTTAAAGCCATCGGCCAAAACAAGAACAGACGTTTTTCATAGCAGATTTGAGCCAAGCGTGCACAACAAGACAAGGAGCTGTGCCCAATGCATGTAAACCCAGGCAAACACGCCCAGGGACGTGCACTAACTCAAGTTGTAAGTGTGCACACTAGTGCCTTGTGCAGCGGGCAAATAGTTAATTCCCCACCAGCACATTTGCAGAAGCAAGAACGACACAATGAGCATATAAAGTGCAGGTCGCATATTATAGGGGCGCGAACGGCGGAAATGCACATAACACAAATAAGCAAACCAGGTAACGGCAGCCCAAGTTTCCTTTGGGTCCCAGGCCCAATAATGCCCCCAAGCCTCTTTAGCCCAGAACGCCCCCATGAGCATGCCCAACGTCATAAACGACAAGCCCACATACACAAGGTTATCGGTGATATCCATTTCGTCGGCGGTGCAAGGCGTTTTCTTGATGAAGAGCAAATAAATAGCCATCACCGTGGCAGCGCCCAGCAAGGCATAGGCAAACATATACACAATAACGTGGGGTGCAAACCATGGACTTTGCAAGGCAGGCATCAACGTTTTATTATGTATTTCGGGCTTCAGCACGTTGACCATTATAAACACCGTGGCCAAGATGGTGCTGAAAGACAATATCCACTTATAGCGCCAACGCAGATAAACCACCAGTCCGGCAAAGGGCAAGAAGAGCGAATACCACAGGCGCGTTTCGCCCATGGTGCGCAAAGGTGGCCGTTCGAGTGAAATCCACATGGCAACAATGAAACTAAAAAACACCAGCAGGCCTGCAACAGTGGCACTAAGGGTGAGCGTTTTTTTATCTTTCCAGGCTGCATAAGCGCCAGTGGCCCATAGCAAAACGGCCACTAGGGCGAAATAGGGGAAATTGTTCCAACTCATTCTTTGGTCTCCTTTCTGCGTTGTAACGACAAAAACATAAACACAGCTCCGAGCATCATCATGCCCAAGCCCACATATACATAGGGCAACCAGGGGTCTTTAACCAGCTCTAGTACACTGGTTTCGCTCCATCGGCCCATCGATGTGTCGTAAGACAATTGGTAAACCTTCCAGCCTTCAACACTAAGGGGGTGGTTAACCTCGATATCGGCAAAGGCGTGCAGCCCAGCTTGGGTCATCAGTTCCACACGCGAGATGTAGCGTTGTGGTTCGCGTTCGGGCATGGCGATGCACACTTTTCCGTCTAAGCTAAGCACCTGATAGGGAAAATGGTAGCTACCACAAGTAACCCAGCCCGTTTTGGTGATCTTTCCATCTGGAGATGTGGCAGTGATGTTCAATGCAATCATTGCTCCCGAGGAATGCCAAGGCAGGTAGTTGGTGGTGTCGCGGGTCATTAAAGGTGCTGCTTCTTCAATGCGCTTATTAAGTTTTACGGTCCATCCGTGTAAGTTTCCTGTGGTAAAGCTACTATCAACCACCACGGTGATAGGCTTATACTTGGGGATGGGGTCGCCCGTTTTACCATCAACAAGCATCAGTTTAGGCGGATATTCATAGATTTGAAAATCCTTTAGCTGTATAGCCAGTGGCAATTCCACTTTTTTTCCAGCCTCGTCGGTGGCTCTCCATTCGGGCGAAGTTTTGTGAATGGTCATGTTAAGACGTTTCATATCGGCGTTACCCAATGTGGCACAGAGCATCACGATGAGCAACCCAGCATGATTGAGCATAAAGGGCACATCGCGCCACTTAAAACGCACAGCCTTAGCGATGGTGGCTTGAGCCACAATGACCGACACCCAGATGTAGACGAGCACAAAAGGCCAAAACGAAAGCATGCGTGTAAGTCCCAGTGGGTCGGCAGCTTGATGTCCATCGGGCATCTGTCGGGTTAATCCCATGATGGCAGTTAGTGCTACGGCATAGGCGAGAGCAGGCACAGCCGATGCATACGAGGAGAGGAATTTGAAGGAATACACCTTGTTGCGAAGAGCAAACACAAGTGCCATGGCAAGCAGATAGCAAGCCAAGATAATGATATTGACGGGATAAGAAAGGTTGCTCCAGGCTATTGGACCTGCGCTAAACTGCAACAGGAGGCCAACAATGACGAGTCCGGCTCCTATAGAAAAGCCCTCAACCATCTTCCATGGTCGTTTCCACATAATGGTTTATCTTTATTATTTAGTTTATTATCGTTTTATTATCAGTGGGCAAAAATCATATAGACAAGGTTGTTCAGTTTATGGTAAGAAGCATTGTGTTGTCGCATTGGCTTGCAAAAGAGGAACTTTTGGCTAGAAAAAACCTTCTAGAGAATATCCTCGCATGCAAGCGCCCTAGGATATAAGGCCTCCAAAAGCAGATATCTGCACCGAAGCAAACGCGCCTTGCACCATGCCTAAGCAAAACCCAAACGCCCCATTATAGACACTATAAAGGAGTTGAGGTCTTGTTAGAGACCTTAACCCCTTTATTAGAATGTTATGATAATTCTATGTTACTGAGAAAACCCATTAGCTAAAAGCTTACAAGTCGATAGCGCGTCCTGCAGCCTTAGCTTTTTTAATCCACTCGGGCACCACCGTATTGAGGAATTTCTCTTTATCGCCTTCCTTCTGTTTCATATCCAGTCCGATGTAAGCTTGAGCCTTACCCTTAGTAGAGATGTCGGGCATTGGCACATCGCCAATAAATCCGTGCGCTGCAAGCACCTTAGCAACTTTGAGTCGCGCCTGATTAGCGTAGTCAAGACTATGAGAAAGGATACGTGTAATTTCTTGAGGAGCGTGGAACGAAGCGCCGTGAGAAGCCACTGCAAAATCCCAACGCCATTGGCTCTTGCGCAAGAGGTCGAGAACGGGTTTCATTTCGGCCTCGGTTGCGCCCTTATCCCATGCAAATTTGGCCTCAATGTGTGCGGTAGCCAATTCGTTTTCTACGCGGTTGCGTATCTCGTTGCACTTGCGTTGGCGTTCGTAAACATTTTGTCTAAGCGTTTCGGCGCTCTGTCTGTGGCAAGTTTGACAGGTGCGTTCGATGTTTGCCAGCGGGCTCATGATGTGATGGTCGGTGTATTTAACACCACCCTTGCTCATGTAAGGCATGTGGCAATCTGCACACGAAACACCACGTTGGCCATGAATGCCCATCTGATGAACCTCGTAACCAGGGTGCTGAGCCTTAAGAATAGGCGCACGGCTTAGTGCGTGTGTGTAGTCCTTATAGTTCATTGCATCGTAATACTTCTCCATCGCCTCTACCGTCATACCGCTGTCTTGCGGGAAGGTGAGGTATTTACCTTCGCCCTTGAAGAAGTATTCGGTGTGGCATTGCGCGCAAACCAGCGAGCGCATCTCTTGGTGCGTGGCCTTGTTCACGTCTTTTCCAACGCGTTGCCAGGCTTCGTACAAGGCCGGGCGTGCGGGTTTGAGGTCCATTGTCTTAGAGTCGTGGCAGTCTGAGCAGCCCACGTTGTTCATTATCTGGTCTCCCCACTTCGACCAAGGTGCCTTATAGAAGTTGGCCACACCCTGTTCTTTCATCACGCGTGGCACATCAGGACCTTTACAAGTCCAGCATGTTCCTGGCTGCGGCTCTTTGCCTTCGGTTACTCCGGGGGCACCTGTACGTAGTGTTCTGCGCACATCTTCAACAGCATGTTGGTGTCCACGGGGTGTGGCGTAGTCCCACGAGAAAGCATAGCCAGCCCAAAGAATCACCATGTTGGGGCGTTGGGCAAGCACGTCTACGGCTTGTGAACTGTTAAATTCGCTTTTAAAAGTGGTGTCGGCGGTTTGTTTCCACGTTTCGTATTCGCGGGGGAAGTCGCTTGCGAACTTCGAGTTTTCAGATACGATACCCTCCATAGGAGTCTTTCTGTTGTTGAAGATGCTTACCACTTCGGCCCTGCGCTCTAAGAGCGACGATACGAGAAGGCCTAAGATGAAAACGACAACCATTGAACCTCCGAACAACAGCCATCCTTGCCAACGTTTTAATTGCTTTGCCATATCTTAATTGTTTTTAGTTTCGGGTTTCATAATGTTTACCCCACACGCAGAGTTGGGGTGTTAATAGAAGCGAGCGTGTAATTATTTGCCTTTTTTTCCGAGCATACCTTGCAGCCAATCGGGTACGGGCGAGTCGGGTAAAGGCACTTGAGCATTGGGTGTAGCCGAAAGAGAGTTCATGCCTCCATGAGGCACATCGCGGTGGCAATCCCAGCAAGCCATTCCCTCACCACGCTTGGCCATCATGTAATTGATGCGTCCAGTGTGCACAAACTCCTGATTGAGTTGAGAATGACAGCGAATACAGTTATCCATAATCACGCCAGCGCTAGCATCTTCGGCCGTAATTACCTGTCGTTCTTTGAAGGTAACAAACTTGCTTACATGGTTCATACCATCTTTAGCTTTGAAGAAATACTTAGCGAAGATGTTGTTGTGCGGCACGTGACAATCGTTGCACGTGGCGTCGCGAGCGTGAGAAGAGTGCATCCACGAGGCGTAATAAGGCGTCATGATGTGACAGTTTACGCACGCCGAAGGGTCGTCTGTGAGGTAGGTATGCATTCTTAGGAGGTACATAAAGAGTCCGCCTAAGCCCACAACCACTCCCCCTACCACCAGCAAAAAAACTTTTTGGCGGTAGCTGAATGCCGATAAGATAGATTTTAGCTTGTCTTTTATCATGTGCGCTATTTTTTCTTATCGCAAATTTAGCCATTAAAACAATAAGAAAGCGTATTATATAGTATCTATTTTTATGTTAAAGAATAAGTTTAACATGCATTAAGAACAAAACTTTAAACCTAATTTAACGCTACATTCCTTATAAATAAGGATGTATTCAATTATGTGTTCGCACACGGAAGAGAGGCTTGATTTTACATTTTTAAACACTTACAGATTACAGTTATGGTGCAAGATAGCGTAAAACGGGGGTTAAAATACGGCTTTCGATAGGTCTTATTTTCTCTTATGCGCACTATAGTCCCACACAGCAAAGGGCACTTTGCCTCGTGAGAAGGAACAAACAGACGAGTGAAAGGCAACGAGTAATTGTATGGCGCTCTGAAAAAGGAAGTAATGAGCATGCAAAGAAAAAACAAATGCAAAATCGGGCTAAGTTCTAGACAATGAACTTAGCCCGATTTTACAGTAATGTTATGCTTATAACTGTTTGTCAGGATAGAGCGCTTGCCACCAAGAAGGATTGTTTTGCAAGTAACGAGCGAACCAGGCAAAGATGGTGTTCTGCCACTTTATGCGCTTATTATAATCAACGATAGAGTGGTTTTCGCCATTAACAACAACAAAAGCAGTGGGGCGTCCCAAGAGTTTGAGAGCCGTGAACATTTGGATACTCTCGCCAATGGGCACATTGGTATCTGCATTGCCATGGAGGAAGAGCAGAGGGGTGTGTATCTTGTCGGCATTGAACAGCGGACTTTGGTCTACATAAAGGTCTTTACGCGTCCAAGGATAGCTGTTGGCCATAGACACCTCGCTGTAACTATATCCCCAATATCCCTCACCCCAATAGCTGGTGTGGTCGCTAATGCCGGCATGCGATATGGCAGCAGCGAAGATATCTGTTTGCGTTTGCAGGTATTGCGTCATAAATCCACCATAGGAAGCACCGATACAGCCCACGCGTTTGGGGTCGACATAGGGGTGAGCCTGAAGGAACGCCTTGGTTCCCTCAATAATATCCTCGGCCACCCCTTTACCTGCGGTGTTAACATGCCGCGAAGCATGAGCCTGACCAAAGCCAGCCGCGCCACTGGGGTTGATGAGATATACCACATAACCCTGAGCAGCATAAAGATGCAAGGGGTAGCGGCTTTCGAAATAAACACTCACGGGCGAACAACCACCATAATAATATACCACCATGGGATATTTTTTATTGGGGTCGAAGTGAGGAGGAAGGAAGCAACGTCCCGAAATAGTATCGCCACGCGAAGAAATAAAGTTCCATGGCGTGCATGTTCCTAAGTCTACATCCTTTAGTTTTTGTTTGCTCAGATCTTCGAGCAAGGTGCTTTTTCCGTTGTCGAGATTAAGCGTATAAAGCCTATCCGAATTGGATGCACTTTCGCCATACCACACAGCAACTGGGGCGTTATGGGCGAAAGCCAGTCTTGTTACGTAGTCTTCGGGAACATCGAAGCGGGTGAATTTATTGGTTTTGGGATTAAAGCGGAAAAGCTTTTGCATGTCTTTATCCAGTGCAGTGAAGTAGATTTGGCCGTCTCGTGGGTTCCACGAGAAGTTTTCGATACTGGGATTAAACGTCTTGGTGATGGGCGTAACAGCCTTATTGGCCACGTTGAGCAAGAACAACTGATAATCGTAACCATTAGGTGTGCTACCTTCGGGTACATTTTTGCCCACCGAATTAAAAGCTTCGGCAGTGCCTTTAACCACAAGTGCAGACGCATCGGGTGAGAAACGAGCCTCGGAGAGGAAGCCTTCATCATGAGCCACGCATGTAACCTGCATGGTTTTCACATCGAGCTTATAGAGCGAAGAAACAGTTGTGGGGCGTTTTTCCAATCTACTGCGCGACACCATATATAATATATAGCGACCATCTGCAGAAATATCTTCAAGCGACACATTGTGATAGCCAAAGGTAAGCGGTTGGGCCAGTCCGGTTTTCAGGTCGACCAACGACAAGTTCCACCTTGTTCTCCATCCAGGGATTCTGTCTTCGGGTTGGGTTATTTCGTAGATATCAGCATCTTCTCGTGGTCCTTCTTGCGAAGTGGCCAAAATAAGATACTCGCCATTGGGTGCTAGGGTGATAGTTCCTTCTCCAACGCCCGAGGCCAAAGCCTGTTCTTGTCCTGTGAGCGGGTCAACAGCGATGAGATCGCGCCCTTTAGCCCCCTTTCGGGTGATGTAAAAGCGGTTAGTTCCAGGAATCCAGCTCATGGCCTCATCGGTTTGTCGCATGATGTTACCCGTTTTCAGGTCGGTTAGTCTCCACATATACCGTGTATATCCGCCATCTTTCACATCATAATAGTTGGTAATAAGAAATCGTCCGTTGGCCGAAAGTCCCAAGCGATAATATTGCAATCCGTTTTGGATGTCGGCCAATGTGAGTGTACGGCGTGTGTCAGTGTTGACCTTAACACCATCTCCAGCATTGGTAACCTTGAGAGAGGGCGTGTAAATAGAGTCTTTCTGACTTAAATATTTTATCACCACGCTGTGTGTTTGTGGCAACAGCGTAATGCTTGACGGCGAAACAACCTTATTGTCTACATAAACTTGATAATGCTTCAGCCCCTTAAGCTCAACACCCAACGTGCAATAGCTAGCATTTTGAATATTGAATTGCAATAAGTTAAGAGCATACTGAGCGGAAGATATAGGCAATTTTCCGCCGTTAATGACACGCCCTTGCTGCGCTAAATCGAGATTTAGGGGTGTGTTGAGTAACGACTCGGCCGAGAAAGCCTTTTGTTGCGCATCGACGCTATCAACCAATACAGGCTGAGAGAGTTCGAATGGTCCGGCATAGCGAAACGTTTTCACGTCCACATCATTAGCCATGCCAATTGAGCAACCCATAGTTAGAGCTGCAAAAAGCAATGAAGATTTTAGTCTTTTCATTTCTAGAAATATTTAAGCGCTTATATATTGTTTAGTTTTCAGTATCTGCAGCATCGACAATTTTTGGTCCACGCACTTTGTCTCCTGTTTTCAGACCACTTAATATTTGGATATCCACGCCATCGCTAAGGCCAGTTTTCACTTTCGTACGCGTGTAAGTAATCTCTTTACCCTTTCCCTTCACGATATAAACATAAGTATCTTTTCCGCTAAATTCGATGGCACTTTCGGGTACAGTAAGCACATTGTTGGCTGCTTGCAACACGATTTCGGCATTAGCACTATATCCGCTACGTATATTAGTTCCTTTTCCCACCTGCACTGCTGCTTTAATTTCAAACTGGTTAGCACCATTAGTCTCTACAGCTTTAGGCGAAATATATTCGAGCATGGCCGTAAACTTAAGGTTTTGCAAAGCACCGATAGTAATTTTCATGGTCATGCCCTGCTTAATGTGGCCCACTTCGGTTTCGTCGATGTTACCTTTAAATATAAGGTCGTTCATATTGGCCACGCTAGCAATGGTTGTACCATCATTGAAAGTATTGCTAAGGATAACCGAGTTGCCCACTTTCACAGGGATATCAAGAATAATTCCGGTGATGGTAGAACGGATAAGCGTTGAACTAGCTTTGGCATTGCTCTTTGAAACGCCATCACGCACCACCTGCAAATTATCGTCAGCGGCCGAGACTTCTTCTTTTGCTTGCTGATAAGCCTGCCTTATCTTCTCGTATTCTTGCGCAGCCACGAGTCCCTTGTCAAACAAAGTTTTCTCCCTTTCGTATTCGGCCTTAGCCTGTTCCAAATTGATATTGGCCAATCTAACACGTGCTTGTGCCCCGCTAAGCTGTCCCATATCAGGAATAACCTTTACTTTGGCAATCACATCACCCGCTTGTATGGGTTGTCCTGCCTCTTTCATAATCTCGGTTATGATACCCGAGATTTGCGGTTTCACGTTTACTTCGTTTCGCGGTTCTATGCGTCCCGTTATCACAGTCGTTTTTTTCAGGTCTTTAACCGTGGCCGTAAGTTCGGTGTACTGTTCGGGTTTGGGCTGGGATTTGACCCAAAGAAACACGAATGTGCCTACAAACACGGATGCGATAAGCAATGCCACAAATATTTTTTTCTTCATAACGTCTTTCCCCATGTTAGCCTTTCGTGTTGCGAAGGCGTCGTTGTTGGGGTCTCCTTTGTTTATGTATTATGTGTTGTTTTTTTGTTTCGGAAAGTTATCTATCGGTTATTCCTTCGGATTATCATTCGTCGCGCATAGCATCCACAGGCTTAATGCTCATTGCACGCAATGCAGGAGCCAATCCAGCAAGCACACCCAGCGCGCAAAGAAACAGCACTGCTCCCACAGCGGTGAAGAAACTAATTTGGTAATGGGCACTAACAATGCCGTCGGTGGTGCTTGCCAATTCGGCCATTTGCAATACCAGTACGGTGAAAACAATACCCGACATGCCAGCAACGCTTATCAATGTGATGCTCTCGGTAATAATTTGCATAAGAATATTTTTGGGTGTTGCACCTATGGCTCGCCTAATTCCTATCTCGGTGGTGCGTTCTTTTACCGTTACCATCATGATATTGCTCACCCCAATGGCGCCAGCCAGTAACGTACCAATACCTACAAGCCAAGCCAGGAAGTCTACCCCCTTGAACAAACTATCCATCATTCCAAAAATTGCCTCCACATTAATCACAGGCATTGCTTTTTCGTCTGTTGGGTCTAGATGGTGTGCACGAGCCACAACCGTTCTTACCTTGGGCACAATATCAGACACCTTAATACCGGGTTTGCCTGTAAAGCACAGCATATTGATGGTATCGCCCATGGCGTAGGCATCACTCATCACTCCAATTGGCACAACAACAGACTCTTCGGTACTACCATTAGCATTCATTGTTCCCGAATTATAGTCCACGCCCACAACTTTAAAGAACACCGACCCCACACGAATTTCTTTACCACAAGGGTTTCCACCTTTAGGGAAAAGCGTTTTATACACTTTTTTTCCGAGGATGCACACCTTTCGTTTCTGCAAGTTATCCAAGTTGTTAAGATAGCGTCCGTAATACAATTCGGGAGTTTCAATCTCTTGATAGTTTTCGTCCAGCCCTTTAAAAGCACACGAAACCTTCTGATCGCCATACACTGCCGTATATCCCCACTTAGTAATTAGGGGCGTAACGACATCTACTTCGGGTATTTGTTGCTTTAGTCGCTCAATGTCTTTATAGGATAAGCTCCAGCTTCTGTCTTTCTTCAAACCATCGTAGGGCTTTGTTGTGTTCTGAGTGATGAGCACTCCCGAGTTGTTTGCAAAGCCTTTGAAGTTAGACGAAAGCAATTCGCGCAAGCCTTTGCCACCGCCTAATAACGACACAAGCATGAAAATGCCCCAAAATACGCCAAAACCCGTTAGAAAGCTTCGTGTTTTGTTGCGTGATAGGGTGTCGAGTATTTCTTTATATCTGTCGAGGTCTATCATTGTTTATATTAGTTGTCGAGATAACGAATGAACAAAAAGGAGGCTATCAACCAGTAAGCTACAGGCCATGAGGCCAAGTTAACTGTTGAAAAGAAGTTTAATTTTACTTTACTAGTCCATCGATATAGGTTAGAGTAAGACTTATCACCCCCTTCTTGAGGGCAAGTCTCCGCCCCACTCCACGCCTCTTTAGTTCTTCTTTCTTGTTCAGTTGGTGGTTAAGCTGTATCACTCCATGGCGTTCAACGCTTCAATGGGTCTTGTTTTGGCAGCTTTACGCGCTGGTATAACGCCAGCAATGGTACCTGCAATAACAATGAGCAACGTTGCTTGTATGCAAACGCCGAAGCCCACAGTGGGGTCGATGAACATTTTCTGTTGAAATGCACCAGCATCCATCGTGGTATTGCCCAATGTTGCATCCATATAGAGGTTGGCACCGATACCTAACATCATGCCAATATAGCCAAATATGAGGGTTATGATTACGCTTTCGGTAATGATGAGTTTCAGAATAGACCAAGGTGTGGCACCTATAGCCTTACGAATACCAAACTCGCGTGTTCGTTCTTTTACTGTAATAAGCATGATATTGCTCACGCCCACAATACCACTAAGCAGTGTAAATATGCCCACTATCCACAATGCTGTGCGTATAAAGCCCATTCCCGTGTTCATTTTCAAACTCTGGGTAAAGCGATTCCATATCCATACCGACTCTTCATCATCGGGTGCAGCATCGTGCTGAGCATTAATTTTATGGCGATAAACATTTTCGAAGGCTTCGTTTTGTGCTTCGGTCTCCAGTCCTTTAAAGCTAAAAACTATCTGGTCTGCCTTATCTCCTTTATTATATATGGTGCGAAGTGTTGTGAAAGGAGCAAACGAATTGTTGCGGAACATACTTTCATCATCGGAATAGACACCCACCACTAGAAAAGCGAGGCCGTTAATCGTCACATGTTCTCCAACAATGTTTTTCCAATTCTTCCCCACCAGTCCCTCGGCACGACTTTTACTCACCACCAACACCCTGCGCTGCTCTTCAATATCGGTTTGGTTTATAAAGCGTCCGCTAAGCAGTTCGCGTTTATTAATGTCTATTTCGTTGGGATAAACGCCCATTAGCGAAGCTGTTTCATGGCTATCACCCAGCACCATTGTGTGATTTCCCATATCAATTTCGGCGCCAACGGTTTCCACATTCTCACCAAATTGGTCTCGCGTTACATTAAAGTCTTTATCATTCAGTTCTATGGCGCGGTCCTTAGGCAGTCCGTTATACTCTTTACTAGTATATCCTCCAGCCACAGCAATCGAGTTAGCCAAAAAGCGACTCATGTTTATCGTGCCTGCGTTAATAAGTCCGTTGCCTGCTCCCAACAAGAATATGAGCATAAAAATACCCCAAGCCACGGCAAAGCCAGTAAGTGCCGTGCGCAGTTTATTGCGTCGGGTGGTCGACCATATTTCTTCTAAGAGCGTGTACATAATTGACTTTTGCGGTTAGTTAGTTAAATGTTATGATTGTTTCTGACTTATTTTTTGTCCCTCATCAACAATCAGCCCATCTTTTATTCTTATGAGTCTATCTGTTTGTTCGGCTACACCAGGGTCGTGCGTAACAACCACCGTTGTAATGCCTTCGTTTCTGTTCAAACTAGTAATTAGTTGCATCACCTCCACACTGGTTTTCGAGTCGAGAGCACCCGTTGGTTCATCGGCAAGAATAATTTGTGGTTTGGTAATCAGCGCTCTGGCAATAGCCACCCGTTGTTTTTGTCCGCCCGACATTTCGTTGGGATAGTGCCCCGCCCATTGTGCAAGCCCCAATTTTTCCAAGTATTCCATGGCCAAAGTGTGGCGTTTTTTACGTGAAACGCCTTGATAAAACAATGGTAGTTCAACGTTTTCAACAGCAGTTTTAAAACCAATGAGGTTGAAAGATTGAAACACAAAGCCTATCATATGGTTGCGATAATAGGCTGCGCGACGTTCAGTAAGGTCTTTAATGAGCGTCCCTCCCAGTCTATATTCACCAGTATCGTAGTTGTCGAGAATGCCAAGAATATTGAGCAAGGTAGATTTTCCTGAGCCCGATGCGCCCATGATTGAAACAAACTCGCCATCGTCAATGGTGAGATTGATACCTTTGAGCACGTGCAACGGCTGTGCACCAAAGTAAGTTTTATTAATATCTCTTAGTTCTATCATATTTATCAGACGTTAGGCGAGCTATAAAAGTTGCGCTTTCGTTACATTTTTCCTCTTTCGCCAAACTGATGGCGCAAAGACTAATAACTAATAATGCTTGGCAAAAATATAAAAAAAAGACAAGCCACACAAGAACATTAACCATAAAGATTGTCATCAACCTGTGCTTTATTATTGGTTAACGCAAAAAGGACTTCTGCGAGCGCGTCGCAAAAGTCCTTTGATGGTAGTGGATAGGGGAATCGAACCCCTATGCCAAGATTGAGAATCTTGTATCCTAACCGTTAGATGAATCCACCATGCGATTTATAACCGTGCGGAAGCTGGGGGATTCGAACCCCCGGTACGGTAACCCGTACGTCAGTTTAGCAAACTGGTGGTTTCAGCCACTCACCCAAACTTCCTTTTATCCGTCGATATAAAAATCGCCTTCCTGTTAAATGCGGTGCAAAGGTATTGTTTTTTTTCAGTAGTTCCAAATTTTTTCGCGTCTTTTTTCGCCACAACTGTATTTCTTCTGTGTAATAAGACATACAAAAGGCCGACAAAAGCACACCTTTTTGTTGTCTATCGACAAACTTACCACATTTTTGCGGCTTCTTAAAAGTGGCATAATATTCTGCCAATGTCTATATATTATGCGCCCAACAGCTGCCCAACAACCTTTTTTTCGATCCTTGAAAAGTGCGTTTTGCCTTTCCACTTCGCCCAAAGCTCCGTGTTGGCGATTTCCAATTCTCGCCATGACAATGTACGAGCAAGCTCCACATTGTTCATTTGGCTTAACGAAAACGTTCGTTGGTTTTGTGTTCTCTCATTCGTTTGTTGGCATCTTGGCTGCCTCATTCTCTTGAAGTAGTATGCAACCTCTTTAATCCCAATCGGCCTTTAGACCACTATGCTTCCAAAATTCTTGTTTATCTATTGTTTCCTAACATCTTTTATTTTCTTATCGCCATCTTGCCTATCTTTACTACTTGATGTAGCCCGCTACGCCTGCGTTACAAAGACAGGCAAGAGGGCGATAATAAAACAAAATCTGTTTAGGCTAGGATGACCAATTGGGGTTAAAAAGCTAGGGCGTTAACCTCACTCTGCAGTCACACAAAGCGGTGCAAAGCCTACTATTAGATTGGGCGTATAAGCTAGGTTGTTGGCGTTTATTTGAGAAATCAGTTTTATTTGATTGTTAAATATAGTATTAATATTTTACAGAATACATTCTTCGGCGCGACTCCTTCTAGAGGAAAATGTACTCAAAAACATGCTTTAGAACACATTTCCAGCCTTCAGTATTTTATTTTTAGTTGATTTTTGGACGCGACAATGGCGTTTTGTACCGTTTAGCCTTTCTAGATTGTTGCAAGCTCACAAATTTTCATTGCCCCAAAACCTGCTTTTAGTACTTAAAAACCTACTTTTTAGACACATTTTTGCACAGAAAAAGCCTCGTTTTCATCATTTGGAAACGTATTAACCCACCATACAATATGAAAAATTATACATTTCCACCTGCGTTTTGTACCGCTTTCACCTGCATTTAGCACCATTTCACCTTGCGTTTTGTAGCAGTTTACCTTGCGTTTTGCAGCAGTTAGTCTTGCGTTTTGCTGCTAAATGCAAAGCTATTTGCTGCAAAACGCCCAAGTTTTAGCTACTAAACGCCGTTTGTTAGGCCATTATCGCATTTCTATGCAATGCAAATGCTTTATTCTTGCATGTTCAACCCCATCCGCTTTTTGCGCTAAAAAAGCACCACGAAAATCGATTATTTGCGAGCGAGTGAGCAGTTGGTGAGCAAAAAGGGGTGCTATATTGTTAAAATTCGCACTAAATATTTTACATTTTAAAAAGCAGTGCACCAATAATCTATAAAAAAGTGAAGAAAAAGATTACTCCATTTGAGTATAATCTCAGCACCATGCTTTTGCTAGATATAGCACAAGGAGTATATGTTGTGTCTTGCAACATTTGGTTTTAGCTCAAATTTGACATGAATGGCGTTATTCTTTTGATGGCATGCCACACGCCGAACTCATTCTGCTCAATGGTGGATCAGCTCCTTTTGACGAATCGCCTATATGGAGAAGCTTTATTATAAGGGTTCCGATAAACTAGAATGGTTGATGCGTAACAACTCTTAGTGTTGAAGGGATGAGCTAATGATCCACACTTTATCTCTTGTTGGGTGTTGCACCTATTGACAAGGAAGATAATAGTAAAGACAAAAGAGGGTGTGCCAAGTTATGTTGACACACCCTCTTATCATTTGTTGTTATGATGCTATTGCTGTGTGGTACACTTTTAATCTGCATGATTTTCTACCCATGATGCCTATTAACCCCAAATGGATCATTATACCACAATGTTTCCAGAATTCTTGTTTTTGTGTTGTTTCCTAACATCTTTTATTTTCTTGTCGGCATCTTGTATGTCTTTGTAACTTGATGTAGCCCACTACGCCTGTGTTACAAAGCCGAGCAATCTGCTCGACAATACAACAAAATCTGTTTAGGCGCTGATGACCAATTGGGGTTAAAAGGCGTTATTGTTTTCTTTACTAATAATTAACTCTCCCTCCTTAGCCCATTGTTCAGACCTGTAGGGCATTTTAGCCGGATAGGTAACTTTAAAGACAGCCTGCTGAAATGCAATTATGACGTGCAGGAGGACACTTAATGGCAATAAGAGCACCATATTGGCAGTTTCTAAACTTTTAGCAGTGAGCATGATAATAACAAATAAACGCAAAAACAGCAATGGTTAGCTAGCTGCTTACCATTGCTGTTTTCGTTAAAATGTGCCTAGGGTTGTCTCTTGGCTGTTATATGTTAAGCCTAATTGCATGCACATATTCTGTTTTGCGTGTTTGGCTAGCGCCTAATCGCATTAACTTAGTGCGAGCGGAGGCTTTAGTGCGGGCTTGCCATTGCGTGTGGAAGACACGTTAAGGCGCTGAATCTAAGCCACACAACAGCAGTAAGCACAACCATAATGACAATTATTATCTTGGGTTCTGCGTTAAGTTGGGGTTAGACTCAAGTTCCGAAATGGGTAACATGTGGTAGAACTTATTGTCGTCGGTTGCCATTGTGAACACCACGGGGTGGTTGGTGTTAGGCACATCGCGGTTGATGGTGAGCTTCCAACGTTTCATGTCAAACCAGTTTGTTCCTTCGAACCATAGCTCGATGCGTCTTTGGAAGCGCACTTGCTCACGTAGGTCGGCTTGTGTGGTGGCTGCAACGAATGCCGGGTCGCGCTTTTGTGCAAAGGCATTGAGGTTGGCAGCAGCTTGCGTAAGCTTGTTTTGTTCAATCTGTGCTTCTATTTCGAGCAGTATTGGGTCTTGAACACGGATGAAACAATAGTCTTGTTCCATACCATCTTCGCCAGCAATAAACTTCAATTGGTCGAAATCTTCCATTTCAACTTCCTTGTTTTTAGCTTGACGTTTAATTTTTTGGGCAATGTCTGGATAGTCGGTGAGGTTCACCCACAGTTTGCGACGGCTGTCGGTAGCAGGGATTTTTGCATAGAGTGCATTGTGAATAAACTTCTTATGTCCACCAGCAGCGTAGCCTCTAGTAAGGAATTGGTCTACGTGACTCCAATAAGAGGCCCATAATGCAGAGTTGGCCGAGGTTACATCGGCACCCCATAGGATGTCGGCTGTGCCCTTAATAGCCCACGACCTGCCAGGTTCGGAAATCATATCGTTACCGCCCATTTTGGCAATGGCAGCAAATTTCTCGCAGTTGGCCCAGTCTTCCATTTGTGCATACACCTTAGCAAGGTAAGCAGCAGCCACAAATTTGTCGACGTCTGTTTTGTCGGCTGTCTCTCGCCCGTAGGTTGCCATGGGCGTGAGGTCTTTGATAATTTGCTTATAGGTATCTTCTACCGTTGCACGTGCTGGCTTGTCGGTGGGCGAAGTGGTAAGTACCAGGGGTATACCCGGCAGAGACTCGTGTCCCTTATAGGTGTGTTGATACATGTTAACAAGGTGGAAGAACACAATACCACGTATCGCAAGTGGTTCTGCCGTGGCCTTTAGGTAGGCCGAATCGGTGGATACCTCTTTGTAATAGGTCTCAAGGTAAAGGTTTATGTTAGACACTATTTTATAGAACAAGCGCCACATCGTGCGTGTGCGACGATAGTTAGCCTCGCTATTTCCTATCTGGTAGTCGAACTTGAACCACGAAGTGTTGGTGTATGCCACATCCTCGCACATCAAGTCGGTGAATAGGTGGAAAGCCTTTAGTCCGCCATCATCATGACTGGTGTTATACTCTTGAAACATAACGTATGTTTTTGAGAGCGCCGCCTTGGCAATACCTGGCTTCACATCTTCGTCGCCAAGCATCTCGTTGTGTCTTTCTTGCGAAATGTACTGGCCGCTTCCAGCTTCCAGCTTACATCCTGTTGCGAGCCCTAGAATAGAGCAAAGCGCAAGTGTACTAATATATTTGTTCATTGTTTTTTCGTTTTAAGATGTTGATGTACTTACTTGAAGAAACACTTATGCGTGGTTATAGCGATACACTAAGTCCGAACGAAAGTGTGCGGATGGCGCTATTTACGCTGTAGTTCTGAGTTCCTGATATAGAGGTACGTGGGTCTAGTCCCTTTCTCTTTGAGAACAAACCGAGGTTTTCGCCTGCAAAGTAAAGGCGTACCGACTGCAAACCTGCTTTCTTAATCCATTGCGAGGGTAGGGTGTAACCCAGCGTAAGGTTGTTAAGCGAGAGGTAAGTTGCATCCGAAATAAAGCGGTCACAATCTTGTACAATGGATTGGTTGTCGAATTCTACGCGTGGTACATCGGTGTTGCGGTTATCTTTTGTCCAACGGTTGAGGATATCTTTGTGCCAGTTGGTACCAGGTGTACCGGCCGACATAAGGTCCATGTAGCCGCCATCAATGAATTTGCCACCAATGTGGTAAGAGAATTGCATTGAGAAGTCGAAGCCGTAGGCGCTGGCAACAAGGCCGAAGCCACCAGCCAGTTTGGGGATGGCTGTGCCAATGTATTGTTTGTTGATGTTGGCTGTGCTGTATTCTTTGCTACCTTTGGCAACAAACGACTTAGATGCATCGTCCCACAGGTAGTAAAGGGCATCGCCGTTTTCGGGATTAACACCTGCGTACTTAATCATATAATAGTCGTAGATGCTTCCACCCTCCTTTATCAGACGATAACCAGATACGATACCATCTTGTCTGAATTGTTCGGGCAGTTCCTTAATTTTATTTTTATAGTGTGTGCCGTTAGCTGTGAGGGTAACATTTATGTGTTTGCTGGTGTACACGTTAGACGAGAGTGAGAACTCGAAGCCCGTATTATCCATCTTTCCAAAGTTAACAGGGTTTGTGGTAAAGCCTGTTGTTGAGGGGATGGGAAGGTTGAAAAGCATGTCGGTGGTGCGACGATTGAAGAAGTCGAGTTCGCCCGCAAGTTTTCCATTCCAAAGTGAGAATTCAACGCCCACGTCGAAGTTATGGTTCTTTTCCCAAGTAATCTCTTTGTTACCTTTATATTTAGGCCCGTAGTTACCCGATGTACCATCGGTGCCAATGCTGTAAAGGTTGGTGTAAGGCGTGTAGGCACGATAGGCAGAACCTGGTAAAAGCAAGTAGTCGTTGCCTTGAACGCCATAGCTAGCGCGTAGTTTCAAGTTGTCTATCCACTTAATTTCTTTCATAAAGTTTTCTTGATTGATGCGCCATGATGCACCAACGCTCCAGAATGTACCCCAGCGATGATCTTTATGGAACACCGATGAACCATCGAAACGCAATGATAGTGAAGCATAATAACGATTATCATAGTCGGCAGTAAACTGTCCGAAATAACCTTCAACCATATAGTCTTTAGGGTATGAAGTTAGTTCTGTTACCTTAGCTGCAGCAAAGAACTCCATAGAAGCGGGGTCGATGAGGCTTTGTGCTTTGCCATATAGGTAGTGCGACTTCATCATATAATACTCGTGACCCAACATACCGTGCAGCGTGATGAGATTGAACGTTTTGTCCCAGTTAAGAATTTGGTTCCAGTTGAGTGTGTATGTTTCGCTTGATTGCTTACGCAGGATACCGCCATAAGCTTGTCCGTCGCCTACAAGTGGACTGAAAAATTCGGTCCAACGTGACCAGTTGCCACTAAAGGTAGCAGTGGTGTTAAAGCTAAATCCAGCGGGCAGCTTAACATCGGCGCGGAAATTCTGCGTTAAATAGAACTGGTTGTCTTCCTCTTTGTTCAGCTCTAGCTGCTTAATAAGGTTCATACCGCCAGCGTAGATACGGCCAACCGAGTCGTCGTAGAGTAAGTTGCCGTGTCTGTCTGTTGCAATGCTGCCATCATTGTTGTGCATGTACACGGGATAGATGGGCGCAATCATGCGAGTCCATTGGAAAGGATTAGATAAGTTGGTTTCTTCATTTGACCTGTTTTGCGTTTCGGTTCTAGACAATTGCGAAGAAGCGGATATTCTTAGCCAATTGGTTAGTTGAGAATCATAAGCCAAACGACTAGAAAGGCGTTTGAAACCCGTGTTGCGGTTAAAGCCTTTGTCGTCTAGATAGCCCAAAGAAAAGTACACGCGAGAGTTGTCGGTGCCTTTCGACATGCTAAGGTTGTACTCTTGTCGGGTTTGTGGTTCGAGCAAATGGCTCGTCCAATCGTTAAACGAATCGGCATCAGCGTATTTAATTTTAGCAGATGTAAGGTTTCCGTTGGCATCAACCACTTGGTTGTCGGCTACATTATAAATATTGTAGCCAAGCTTATCAATGAGGTTCTTTGAAGCCCACTCTCCTGGGTTGGAAACAGGTGTTCGCCTGTAAGCGCCAGCGTTTCTCAGAGCTTCCCATGCCAGTTGGTAATATGTGCCTGGGTCTTGCAGAATGTCGTATTCAGGAACACCGCGACGATTAGTACCAATACGTGCATCGAAAGAAATGCTCAATTTGCCCTTTTGTCCGCTCTTAGTGGTGATAAGGATAACACCATTGGCGCCACGCGCGCCATATAAAGCAGCCGAGGCAGCATCTTTAAGCACGTTGATGCTTTCGATATCCTTAGCGTTAATCGAATTGATTTCGTAGTCGTAGGGTGCGCCATCTAGGATGATAAGCGGTGCACTAGAAGCGTTGAGCGAACCAATACCACGGATGCGGATGGTGTTAGACGTTCCGGCACGACCAGAAGAACTAGTAACCGAGATACCAGCCACTGTTCCTTCGAGTGCTTTTGAGGCATCGGCCGCTTGTATCTTGTCTATCTTACTGGCATCTACGGACACGGCAGAACCTGTGAACGACGATTTTTTAGCAGTGCCATAGGCCACTACAATAATCTCGTCTATGGCCTTGGCCGAACTAATCATTTGCACGGTCATACCGTCGCGAGCTTCCACTTCTTGCGTGTGCATGCCCACATACGATACCGACAACTTGCTTGCCCCAGCCGGGAGGTTGATTGTAAACTTACCATCGAGGTTGGTTGCAGCCCCCACATTGTGTCCCACAACGCGTACTGTGGCACCCATAATGGGTTCGCTGTCGTCTTTAGAAATCACTGTTCCGTGAATAACTTTCTGTGCCAACGCTGTGCCAATTGAGCAAAACAGCAAGGCCAACAACAATAATAGTTGTCTCTTCATAGGTGTTTGTGTTTGTAAGGGTTTATAATAGGCATGCTCTAAGCAACATATGTTTTGTGAAGATGCTTTATGGGCTTGCCGAAATTGTTTGAGAAAGTGCCAGATGCAACAACTGGGAAACAAAGGGGACGTCACAACCAATGGCAATAAGTCCTGTTAAGGCTGATAATGCTATAGGGGTGTGAAGAGTCTTTTGCATCCGTTGTGGATGTTGGCGAGCTTTTGGCTGCTGTTATATTAGCCAAAAAAATAGGCAGGGGGATTTTGCCCAGATGCGTGTAAAGGCGAAGCACTTGCTTCGCAAGGTGATTGATAACAGTTCATAGGTTGTTCGTCTTTTTTAAATGATTACTCTCTTTTACTCTACCTAAGGTTAAAACTGGAAGCCTTGGCAGGAAATGTAGTCAAGAAGGTTGCGCTTTTTTGGGCTGATTGGCGCGTGTGATCTGTCGTCTCGGTGCCCAGGAAATAAGCACTCGATGTCAAAATAGGTAGTTGTTGGTTTTTAGTTAAGGTGTATTCGCTAATCTTTAAATCGCAGAGGTGTATGTCTGCGCTATTTTATAACATTCACCTTGGATAAATCCTACTAATTTCCAATTATGCATGCACAAATGCTATGCGATTGCGAAAATAGTTATTTTAGATAATATATGCAACACTTTGCGCCTATTTTTTTTAATTTTATTTGTTTAAGAGGGTGATGTTTTGTTTTACAGGTTGGTATGTATGGTGTGTAGTTTTGTTTCGTATTGTAAGAAAAAGTCGGTGAAGTTTTTCTGAATATTATAAAAAAGATTGAATTTGTAAAGAAAAGAAATTTATCATTATATTGCTTGTGCTTTTGTATGGAACGCTGTTTTGACAATGATTAGTAATTAAGAGAACGTTTTCATTAAGCCATATGAACAATGTCGAGCTTGCTCGTACATTGTCATGGCGAGAATTGAAAATCGCCAACACGGAGCTTTGGGCGAAGTGGAAAGGCAAAACGCACTTTTCGAGGAACGGGAA
Organism: Hoylesella shahii; assembly: GCF_937990675.1. Taxonomy (NCBI): domain Bacteria; kingdom Pseudomonadati; phylum Bacteroidota; class Bacteroidia; order Bacteroidales; family Prevotellaceae; genus Hoylesella; species Hoylesella shahii. The sequence goes on from NZ_CALKQY010000018.1 coordinate 40,789, forward strand.
AGAACAATACAAATCTTTCGTAATCAGTGTAATGAATCAATTGAGACGAAAAACCACAAAAAAAATAAGGAGGATGCAACAAAATGCTTGTTGCATCCTCCCCCTTGTGTGGGTTTAATTTTCTTATTGTTGATACCCCTGCCCTACCCTTTTGTCACACCAAAGGCGTAAAAAGCCTAGCTAGCCAAGCTAATTGCACATTGGGTAGAGAGAGTTAAAGAACCAACCTTTATGTTGTTACTTCACAACAGCAACAAAGTATTTGCTGGTGCTCCAGAATAATTCTGGGTTGGTGATGGTAAGCACATACTCTTTGTTGAAGTCTCTTTCGAGCGTATAGCTAGAAGAGGGGTGAGTGGTGAGCAGCCTAACCGACTTAGATTGGAATTTAATTTCGTTCAAAGTACGGATGTCAACACGTGTGAAGTAGGCTTTGTTAAAGTTGCTTTGTAACACTTTGCCATCAACAAGGATACCTTGTTCCTTCAATTCCTTCTTCGTACCAAAGACGTACCATGCAGTGTGCAGTTGTTTGTCTTGGTTGCTAATGGTTTGAGCCTTCTCAGTGTTGTCGGTTCTCAGTTTCGAAACATGGGTGTTAAGGTTGTTAATTCTTTCATCAAGTTCAGAGATGTGAATGTCCTTAGCATCAAGTTCGGCACGTAGTTGTTGCAGTTGCTGATCTTTTTCGTCTAGTTGTTTCATCAGTCTGTCAACAGTTTTCTTGAGTTCAGCACCCTTAAATGTGCTCTTTTCAAGTTGTGCGCGCAGTTTTTTGAGCAAAGCACGGTTTTCTTCCATGCGTTGAGTGATAAACTTGATGTTCTCTTTAATCTGCTCCGACTTATTAGCCCCTTCGCCATCTTTAGCGATATTCACATGGTTTTCGGCTTCATTAATCTGACGGAATCCGTCTTGGATTTCGTTCATGGTAGCCATCATGTCGTTCAACTGATTATCTCTTTGTTGGATAATCTGCTGCAAAGAGTCGTTGAGTTGTGGTTCTCCATTAGTTTTACCTTGGTTGCAGGCTGCCAAAGACAGTACTGCTACACATGCAATAACAAGTTTCTTCATAATTTTTCTCCTTTCGATTTTTTATCTTTTTTACTACTAATTCCAGCCAAAACAATGACGATTTCTCCACGTGGAGGTGTTTGTTCGAAATGTTTAGCCACCTCTATCAATGTTCCTCTCACGTTTTCTTCGTGTATTTTGGATATTTCTCTACATACGCACACTTGTCTTTCGGGTTCAAGCACCTCGGCCAATTGTGTTAGTGTTTTGAGCAATCTGTGTGGCGACTCATAGAATATCATGGTGCGTTGTTCGTGTTTCAGGCTCTCAAGATATGTCTTTCGTCCTTTTTTTTGAGGGATAAAGCCCTCGAAACAAAACCTATCGCACGGCATGCCCGATGAAACCACGGCGGGGATGCATGCTGTTGCCCCAGGCAAACAGTTAATGGTGATGCCTGCTGCAACTGCTTCGCGTGCCAAGAAAAAGCCAGGGTCGCTGATGCCTGGCGTACCAGCATCGCTTACAAGAGCGATGTTTTGGCCTGCTTTAAGTCTTTCAACGATGCCAGCCGATGTGCCATGCTCGTTAAACTTATGATGCGATTGCAGGTGAGCCACCTCAATCCCCAACTGCTTTAACAAGACGCCCGTTGTTCGAGTGTCTTCAGCTAGCACCAAATCAACCTCTTTTAGGGTTCGAATGGCTCGCAGTGTGATGTCCTCCATATTACCCACAGGGGTGGGTACAATGTATAAGATGCCCATATTGTACGCAAATTTAGTAATATAAATTCCTAGTAGCAAAAAATAGAGGTGTTTGTTTGCAATTTTTAAAACGTCTTTTTGTACTTTTGCATCATCATGATTGATAATGTAAGTGGCGAGAACCACCGCCAAGGAAGAGTGGAAGTGATTTGTGGCTCGATGTTTTCGGGCAAAACAGAGGAGCTAATACGGCGCATGAAGCGTGCTGTATTTGCCAAACAGCGAGTTGAAATATTTAAGCCTGCCATTGACACACGCTATTCGGAAGATGATGTTGTGAGCCACGACCGTAACGCAATTCATTGCACACCCGTAGACTCATCGGCTGCAATATTGTTGCTTTCGGCCGATATTGATGTCGTTGGAATAGACGAAGCACAATTTATGGACGAGGGTATTGTGAGCGTTTGCAACCAATTGGCCAACCGTGGGGTGCGTGTTATCGTTGCAGGTCTGGACATGGACTTTAAGGGTGTGCCCTTCGGCCCTATGCCTGCTCTCTGCGCCATTGCCGACCACGTAACCAAAGTGCATGCCATCTGCGTGAAATGTGGAGCACTGGCCTACGTTAGTCATCGCATCGTGGAAGGCGAAAGGCGTGTGCTGATTGGCGAAATGCAAGAATACGAACCGCTGTGCAGGCATTGCTACCAGAAAACAAAGCACGAGGTGAAATCCTAAATGGGAGCTACAAGATAGCTAATGAGGACTAGAAAGGGCTTAAAAGGTTGCTAAATGCACCAACAAGGGTGCAGCACATGCAATGCCTTTTCCCTTCTTGAGCCACTTCGTGGGCTTTATAGCCGTATTAATGATATAAAAAGAGTTCACACAATAATATTAACATAAAACAAAGAAAATGCTTGAAGAGATAATAACCTTAGACAAACTGGTGAGATGGGGACTATGCGCACTACTAATATTAGCGGTGTACTTTGTAACCAACAGCATGAGCGAGGTTCTTTTGCCTTTTTTTATAGCCTGCTTGTTGGCTTATCTGCTTTACCCATTGGTGAAATTCACCGAGAAATACCTGCACATACGCGTACGCGCGCTATCTATTATAGTAGTGTTATTGGTGCTTGTTGGTTTGATTACAGGCATTGGACTACTCATTGTACCCTCTATGATAGAGCAGTTTGATAAGATTTCTGAACTGGCTTCGCGCTATCTGGGCAGTTCAACACGCTCGAGCGACCTCTCATCTTACATCCAAAACTGGCTTCGCGAACATCAAGAAGACATCGACCGCATTGTGAAAAGCAAGGACTTTAGCGATGCCGTGCACACAGCCATGCCCAAATTGTTCAACTTTTTAGGACAAACGGCTAGCGTGGTGGTAAGCGTTGTAGCATCGTTTATCACCTTATTATATATGTTCTTCATTTTGCTCGATTACGAATACCTCACAGAAAACTGGGTTAGAATATTCCCTAAGAAATATCGCAACTTCTGGAACACCCTGTCTGAGGATGCTTCGCGCGAGCTAAACAATTACATTCGCGGACAGGGTTTGGTGTCGCTCATCATGGGAATAATGTTCTGCATCGGCTTCACCATTATCGATTTCCCCATGGCCATCGGCATGGGCATCCTTATTGGCGTGCTCAACCTTGTGCCCTACCTTCACACGTTCGCCCTTATTCCCACGGCATTCTTAGCTCTTTTAAAAGCGGCAGACACGGGACAGAACTTTTGGATTATCTTTGGAATGGCCATTTTGGTGTTTGCAGTGGTTCAGATAATATCCGACATGGTGGTAACGCCACGCGTTATGGGTAAGGCAATGGGCCTTAATCCTGCCATCATCCTCCTATCGCTCTCTGTTTGGGGTTCGCTTTTAGGCTTCATTGGAGTTATCATCGCCCTGCCTCTCACCACCCTCATCATAGCCTATTGGCAACGATATGTTACCAAAGAATCGATTGAAGAAGTGCCCGAAACACCCCAAGAACCAGCGAAAAAGCACTAGAAAACAAATAAAATGAGCATTTGTGGATAAAAAACACGCAAATTGTTTGTGAGTTCCGCTAAAAGTTTGTACCTTTGCACTCGCAAAACAAAAACGTCTTTGTTGGAAGATCCGCTAGCTCAGTTGGTAGAGCACAACACTTTTAAT
>NZ_CALKQY010000019.1:0-6344 GCF_937990675.1 Hoylesella shahii
GCCCACATTGAGTATGAAACTGCAAATCGTCACTACGCTCACGTTGACTGCCCGGGTCACGCCGACTATGTGAAGAACATGGTAACTGGTGCTGCTCAGATGGACGGTGCCATCATTGTAGTTGCCGCTACCGATGGTCCTATGCCCCAAACTCGCGAACACGTGCTTCTCGCTCGTCAGGTAAACGTTCCTAAGTTGGTTGTGTTCCTGAACAAGTGCGACATGGTTGAAGACGAGGAAATGCTTGAACTTGTTGAAATGGAAATGCGCGAGCTGCTTGATCAATACGAATACGACGGCGACAACACGCCTATCATCCGCGGTTCTGCCCTTGGTGCATTGAACGGCGTTGACAAGTGGGTTGATTCAGTTATGGAACTGATGGACGCTGTTGATACTTGGATTCCTCTGCCTCCTCGTGAAGTTGACAAACCTTTCTTGATGCCTGTTGAAGACGTGTTCTCGATTACAGGTCGTGGTACTGTTGCTACGGGTCGTATCGAAACTGGTAAGGTTAAGGTGGGCGACGAAGTTGAGTTGCTCGGTCTTGGTGAAGACAAGAAGTGCGTAGTTACTGGTGTGGAAATGTTCCGCAAGCTGCTCGATGAGGGCGAAGCTGGTGATAATGTAGGTCTGTTGCTCCGTGGTATCGACAAGAACGAAATTAAGCGCGGTATGGTGCTTTGCCACCCCGGTCAGATTAAACCTCACAAGAAGTTCAAAGCTTCTGTTTACGTTCTGAAGAAAGAAGAAGGTGGTCGTCACACTCCATTCGGTAACAAATATCGTCCTCAGTTCTACCTCCGTACAATGGACTGTACCGGTGAAATCACTCTTCCCGAAGGCGTAGAGATGGTAATGCCTGGTGATAACGTAGAGATCACTGTAGATCTTATCTACGCTGTTGCTCTGAACGTTGGTCTTCGTTTCGCTATCCGCGAAGGTGGCCGTACAGTAGGTGCTGGTCAGATTACCGAAATCATTGAATAATACATCCAGCTTCGGCTAAGTATTAAATATAAAAGGGCTTCCGCAACAAGCGGTTGTGGGAGTCCTACATACGGGAATAGCTCAGTTGGTAGAGCATCGGTCTCCAAAACCGAGGGTCGTGGGTTCGAGTCCTCCTTCCCGTGCTAATAAGAAGATAATATGTTTAAGAAGATAGTAAACTACTGCAAGGCTTGCTACAACGAGCTGGCGCATAATACTACTTGGCCTACCCGTGCCGAACTAACACACAGTGCAATGGTTGTATTATCTGCTTCCCTAGTCATTGCAATCGTGGTGTTCATCATGGACAGCCTGTTCAAGTTCGTCATGAGTGGGGTCTATCCTAGTTAATTTGTTAAGAAACAATGGCAGAGACACAGAAGAATTGGTATGTGCTTCGTGCTGTTAGTGGAAAAGAGGCAAAGGTGAAAGAATACATCGAGGCCGAATTGAAACACAACACGTTGCTTCAGTCGCATGTTTTTCAGGTATTAATACCCATGGAAAAACAGGCGTCTTTGCGTAATGGCAAACGCGTAGAAAAAGAGAAGATTAGTCTTCCTGGATATGTGTTTGTTGAAGCCATTCTCAAAGGAGACGTTGCGCATACCCTAAGATTCATGCCTAATGTCTTAGGTTTTCTTGGCGGATTGGATAATCCTTCTCCCGTACCCCAGTCGGACATCAATCGTATGCTCGGTGCCGCAGAAAACACAGAATTGGAAAACGATATTGATATTCCTTATTCTGTAGACGAAACGGTAAAGGTTACGGACGGACCGTTCAGTGGTTTCACTGGAGTTATCGAAGAGGTAAATACAGAGAAACACAAACTGAAGGTGATGGTCAAGATCTTTGGGCGCAAAACACCCTTGGAATTAGGTTTTATGCAAGTAGAAAAAGAAGGTTAATTTGCTGTTACGGGCAAATAGCTTTCAACAAACAATAAATTTTAATATTAACAACAAATGGCTAAAGAAGTTGCTGGATTAATCAAATTACAGATTAAAGGTGGCGCTGCAAATCCCTCTCCTCCCGTAGGACCTGCACTGGGTTCGAAAGGTATCAACATTATGGGGTTCTGCAAAGAGTTCAATGCTAGAACTCAAGACAAAGCCGGTAAAGTTATACCGGTTGTCATCACCTACTATACTGACAAGTCATTCAGCTTTGAGCTCAAGACGCCTCCCGCAGCTGTACAACTTAAAGAGGTTGCTAAGGTTAAGAGCGGCTCTGCTCAGCCAAACCGACAGAAAGTTGCTTCTGTCACCTGGGAGCAGATCAAAGTGATAGCTGAAGATAAGATGAAAGACTTGAACTGTTTTACGGTTGAGTCTGCCATGAAGCTTATCGCAGGTACGGCAAGAAGTATGGGTATCACTGTAAATGGGGAGTTCCCTGGTAAATAATTAAAACTTCAATTAAGAAAATGAGTAAACTGACAAAAAAACAAAAATCAGTAGCTGATAAGATTGAAGCAGGGAAAGCCTATACACTAAAAGAGGCTGCTGAGTTGGTAAAAGAAATTACCACTACTCAGTTTGACGCTTCTCTCGACATTGACGTGCGTTTGGGCGTTGACCCTCGCAAAGCTAACCAGATGGTTCGTGGCGTGTGTACGCTTCCTAACGGAACTGGTAAGACTGTGCGTGTGCTCGTTCTTTGTACGCCCGATGCTGAAGCTGCTGCCAAAGAAGCCGGCGCCGACTATGTTGGTCTTGACGAATACATCGAAAAGATTAAAGGTGGTTGGACCGATATCGACGTTATCATCACCATGCCTTCGGTAATGGGTAAAGTAGGTAGCGTAGGTCGTATCCTCGGCCCTCGCGGATTGATGCCTAACCCTAAGAGTGGCACGGTTACGATGGACGTGGCTAAAGCAGTAAAGGACATCAAGTCGGGTAAAATCGATTTCAAAGTAGACAAGGCTGGTATTATCCATACCTCAATCGGAAAGGTTTCTTTCACTCCCGAGCAAATTTATCAGAACGCAAAAGAATTCGTTGCAACTGTTATTAAGCTCAAACCTGCCGCTGCTAAGGGTACGTATATCAAGAGTATCTTTATTTCAAGCACAATGAGTAAGGGTATCAAGATTGATCCTAAATCAGTTGAATAACTCTAAAAGTTTTGTAAAATGAAGAAAGAAGTAAAAGATACTATCATCGTAGAACTCGGTAAGAAGCTGAAGGAGTATCCTCATTTCTATCTTGTTGACCTCGCTGGCCTTAACGCCGAAGCGACCACGAAGCTGCGTGCAGCTTGCTTCAAGAAAGAAATTAAGCTTTCTGTTGTGAAGAATACCCTTCTACACAAAGCTTTTGAGGCTTCAGACATCGATTTCGAACCTTTGTACGGCACATTGAAAGGTACCACTGCAATCATGTTTACCACGGTTGCAAACGAACCTGCTAAATTGCTGAACGACTATAAGAAGACGGGTGTTCCTTCGCTCAAGGCAGCTTATGCTGAAGAAAGCTTCTACGTTGGAGCTGATAAACTTGACGAATTGGTAGCCCTCAAGAGCAAAAACGAAGTTATCGCCGACATTGTGGCCTTGCTGCAATCGCCCGCGAAGAACGTTATCTCTGCTCTTCAATCAGGTGCAGGCACCATCCATGGTGTGCTCAAAACATTGGGCGAGCGCCCTGAATAATCCGTTGAGCCTTCCTCTCGTGGCATAATTAATCATGTGCGAGTGGGAGTTCAATTAAAAGTCAATCAACAACACTTATATTAAAAACAATTAAAATTTAGAATAAAATGGCAGATATCAAAGCTATCGCTGAAGAATTAGTAAATTTGACAGTAAAAGAAGTAAACGAGTTGGCAAATGTCCTCAAAGAGGAATACGGCATTGAACCCGCTGCTGCAGCTGTTGCTGTTGCTGCCGGTCCCGCTGCTGCTGGTGCAGCTGGTGCAGCTGAAGAGAAATCGTCTTTCGACGTAGTTCTCGTTGAAGCAGGTGCTGCTAAACTTCAAGTTGTAAAGGCTGTTAAGGAAGCTTGCGGTCTTGGCTTGAAAGAAGCTAAGGACCTTGTTGACGGTGTTCCCTCTACCTTGAAGGAAGGCTTGTCTAAGGACGAAGCTGAGAACCTGAAGAAGGCTATCGAAGAGGCCGGCGCTAAGGTTGAATTGAAGTAATTCTACCCCAACTCCGAAATACGGTTAGGATTTGCCCAGTAGGCGAGTCCTAACCTTTTTGTGTCTTATCACTTCTAAAGGCACTTTTCCAAACCACACAATATAGTATAGGCGCTATAAGGCTTATCACAACAGTGACAATTCTGCTTAAGCCAATCTCACTACCCACACGGATAACGTATAGTTCTCGCCTATAATCATTATATAACATCATATTGAATGGCTTCAAAAATTGTTGATAACAGAGTAAATTTCGCCAGCGTTCATAATCCGATGCCCTATCCGGATTTCCTCGATGTGCAGTTAAAGTCTTTCAAAGACTTCTTACAGTTGGACACACCACCCGAGGAACGCAAGAACGACGGTTTGTATAAGGTGTTCGCTGAGAACTTCCCAATAACCGATACACGGAACAATTTCGTTCTTGAGTTCCTTGATTACTATATTGACCCGCCTCGCTACACCATCGACGAATGTCTGGAGCGCGGTTTGACGTATAGTGTGCCTTTGAAGGCTAAAATGAAACTATACTGCACCGACCCCGATCACGAAGACTTCGGTACTTTTATCCAAGACGTTTTCTTGGGTACTATTCCTTATATGACTTCTAATGGCACTTTTGTTATCAATGGTGCCGAGCGTGTTGTAGTGTCACAGCTTCACCGTTCACCGGGCGTTTTCTTCGGACAAGGTGTTCATGCTAACGGAACAATGCTCTATTCGGCGCGTATCATTCCTTTCAAAGGTTCGTGGATTGAGTTCGCTACCGATATCAACAATGTGATGTATGCTTACATCGACCGTAAGAAAAAACTTCCTGTAACTACTCTGTTGCGTGCCATCGGCTACGAAAACGACCGCGACATCCTGCAAATCTTCGACCTTGCCGAGGAGGTTAAGGTAAATAAGAAGAATATGAAGGAGGCGCTGGGTAAGCGTCTCGCTGCTCGTGTGCTGAAGAGTTGGAACGAGGACTTCGTTGATGAAGACACTGGCGAAGTTGTTTCTATCGAGCGCAATGAGGTGATTATGGAGCGCGAAACCGAAATTACGGAAGAAAACGTTGGAGAAATTCTCGATAGTGGCGTTTCTACCGTGTTGCTTCATAAGGATGCCGATGCTGCTAACAAGTATTCTATTATATTCAATACGCTGGCTAAAGACCCGAGTAACTCGGAGAAAGAGGCAGTGCTTTACATTTATCGTCAGCTTCGTAATGCCGACCCTGCCGACGATGCTAGCGCAAGAGAAGTGTTCCAAAACCTTTTCTTCTCAGACAAACGTTACGATTTGGGAGAGGTGGGACGTTATCGTATCAATAAAAAGCTAGGACTTGATACCGATATGGACACGCGCGTGTTAACCAAAGACGATATTATTGAAATTATCAAATATCTCATTCAGCTGGTTAACTCTAATGCAACCGTGGACGATATCGACCACTTGAGCAACCGTCGTGTGCGTACTGTTGGCGAACAATTGGCCAACCAGTTCTCTATCGGATTGGCTCGTATGAGCCGCACCATTCGCGAACGCATGAATGTTCGCGACAATGAGGTGTTTACTCCCACCGACTTGATTAACGCTAAAACTATTTCGAGCGTTATTAACTCGTTCTTCGGAACCAACCCACTGTCGCAATTCATGGACCAAACCAACCCTCTTGCCGAGGTTACACACAAGCGACGCTTGTCTGCTCTTGGTCCTGGTGGTTTGTCTCGTGAACGTGCAGGCTTCGAAGTGCGCGACGTTCACTACACGCACTATGGTCGTCTTTGTCCTATCGAGAGCCCTGAAGGTCCTAACATTGGACTTATTTCTTCGCTCTGCGTTTATGCTAACATTAATGAGTTGGGCTTCATCGAAACTCCTTATCGTAAGGTTTCGAATGGAGTGGCCGACCTAGACAATAAAAACTTGGTGTACCTCACTGCCGAAGAGGAAGAAGACCACATCATCGGACAGGGTAATGCACCGCTTAACGAAGACGGAACATTTATCCGCGATGTGGTTAAATGTCGCCAAGATGCCGATTTCCCAGTTGTTGCTCCCGAGGAAGTAGACCTCATGGACGTATCTCCTCAGCAGATTGCATCGGTTTCGGCTGGTCTTATTCCTTTCTTGGAACACGACGACGGTCACCGTGCACTCATGGGATGTAACATGATGCGCCAGGCAGTTCCATTGCTTCACAACGATGCTCCTAT
>NZ_CALKQY010000020.1:0-25924 GCF_937990675.1 Hoylesella shahii
GAGCACAACCTTGCCAAGGTTGGGGTCGCGAGTTCGAGTCTCGTTTTCCGCTCTTTCAGAGAAACATATTTATCAATGAATTTATACTTAAGATATTTTGATAAGGAAACGTTAGTTGATAATGTAGAAAAAGCACTTGACTTTCTCCAATCTATCCCAGAGATAGGCATGAATATCGATTTGGAGAATGATATTCGTGACTATGTTGAAAGTGACGTGTATTATCCTAAACGTTATAAAGTTCGCCCAAGAGTTTATTTTATTATCATCAAGACTGTTGCTGCTACTATGCTCGATTTTAAGCAGAAAAAGGCTGTGCAACAAATGCCTCCCCCTAATGGATTTGATAGGAGAGATTTGGCTGCTAACGCCATGACCAGACTCACTGAAGAAAGACCAGGATGGTATGAAGGTGAACTTGATTTCAAACGTGTGGTGATGGTTCCTTCAACTGGTAAGTTCGAATATCGTGATACTCATTTTGTAGTACATTGTAAGGCTATGTCGGGACAGGATTGTTACGACCGAATGGTAGATAACTTGAGTGAACGTGTGGACAGACGTTCCCAATTTCCTTCACCCAAAGGAAAAAACTTTAGATTTAGGTACTTGGGTAGGTGGAAATAATACAAACACTGTAGTTATGAATAAGGTGATGCTGATAGGGAACGTTGGGAAGGATCCCGAGGTTCGTTATTATGAGGCGGATACGGCTGTGGCCCAAGTGTCGCTTGCCACAACCGAGCGTGGTTATACCTTGCAAAATGGCACAAAGGTGCCCGATAGAACCGATTGGCACACTGTGGTGTTTTGGAAAAGTCTTGCCAAGGCCGTTGAAAAGTATGTACATAAGGGAGATAAATTGTTTGTTGAAGGTAAAGTGAGATATAGAAGCTACGACGATAAACAAGGTAAACGTCAATATGTGACAGAAATTTGGGCCGATAGTCTTGAACTGCTTACGCCAAGAGCACAAAGTAAGACGGATGTTGCACAGGAGCCGAAAGCGCAACCCGAACACACGAGTGAGCAAGAAAACAATAATTTACCATTCTAATATTGTTCGAAAATCTTGGATACATCCTTTTTTTGTAATTCGTTCTCTGATATATATATACAACATCCAACGTTGGGTGTTGTTTTTGCGTTTGTCTTGGCGGTGTTGCTTCTTGGCGTCTCTGGTTATGCTAGTGGTTCAGAATTAGCTTTCTTTAGTCTTTCTCCTGCAGATATTTCTGAACTCGACTTGGAGAAAGATGTTAAGGATAAGAATATAAATATGCTTCGAGAAGATTCTGAGCGCACTTTGGCTACCATTTTGATTACGAACAATTTTGTGAATGTAACCATTATCATGTTGCTCAACTATGTTTTTGCCAATGTGGTGCATTTTGGTCCGCGAGCTTATTGGTTACAATTTCTTATTTTAACCATTCTCTTAACTTTTCTCTTGTTGCTCTTTGGCGAGATTATGCCCAAAGTGCTTAGTAGACAAAACCCCTTAGCTTTTTGCAGAAGGAGTGTTTCTGGCGTTCTTTTTCTAAGAAAATTGTTCTGGCCTCTTGAAACAATTCTACTTAAAACTGGTCTTTTGGCTTCGAAAATGTTGGGAAAAGAAACTGTAACGTTGAGTGTTGATGATTTAGAGCAGGCTCTTGAACTTACAAATAAAGAAGAACTAAAAGACGAGGAAAAACTTCTACAGGGTATCATTCGCTTTGGTGATGAAACGGCTAAGGAGATAATGACCAGTCGTAAGGATATTGTAGATGTGAATATCAAATGTAATTTTAGTGAGGTGTTAGAAAGTATAAAGGAGAATAATTATAGTCGAATTCCTATTTATCAAGATAATACTGATAATATAAAGGGGGTGCTATATGTAAAAGATTTGCTTCCGCATTTATCTAAGCCCCATACCTTTAGATGGCAAAGCTTAATTAGACCTCCTTATTTTGTTCCTGAAACAAAGAAAATTGATGACCTCCTTCGCGATTTTCAAGAAAACAAAATTCATATTGCTATTGTTGTAGATGAGTTTGGTGGGACTAGTGGCTTGGTAACGCTGGAAGATATTCTTGAGGAAATCGTTGGTGAAATCAACGACGAATACGACGATGAAACTGAAAAGATGTACACGAAGCTCAATTACAATACTTTTGTATTTGATGGTAAAACGTTGTTGAGTGATTTGTGTAGGATTTTAGAAGTGGATGACGAAGAGTTTAGTGAAGTGGAAGGCGGAGCGGATACTTTGGCGGGACTGCTTTTAGAACTAAAAGGCGACTTTCCATCTATTGGCGAGCGCTTAAATTATAAGGATTACTTATTTGAAATTCTTGCTATTGAAGAGCGTCGTATCAGTAGGGTGAAGATAGTGGTTAAACCATAATCTCACTCTTTGTGGCGTAATGTTTCTTTTAACGCATAACTCTTGTGCTTTAATCCATTATTTTATAGGGTGAGCTATGCGTTTGGTTGTATCTCATTACCACTTTAATTTTGTTTTATGGCTTTGTTGCGTAACCAGTGTTTGAACGGAGACGTTTATCTAGCTTTGTGGACATTAGATGAAGATGAAAGCTACTTCTTCAGTACCTATCCATTTCTTCTTAAGTTGAAAGAGGAATTATCTTCAGTTGGAAGTAAACAACGACGGCTGGAGAAGCTTGCAACACGCGCGTTGTTATATGAAATCACTGGTAATCAAGATTTGGTAATAACGCACCATAGCAGTGGAAAACCGTTGGTCAAAGGCTATAATATAAGTGTAAGCCATACCAAAGGTTTAGTTGCATTGATGCTTTCTAAAACGAGAATTGTGGCTGTTGATGTAGAATACGAAAGCGATAGGGTGGGTAGAATAGCCCACAAGTTTATTAATCAAGACGAAGAGATGCCCACTCTTTCTCACCTTCTAATTGCTTGGTGTGCAAAAGAAGCTTTATTCAAATATTTTTCTGAAGATAATTTGCTTTCAACTCAGATACATTTACAACCATTTAAGCTTGAACATCAAGGGGTAATAGTAGTCAAAAATACTAAAAGTGATATTGTGGTTAAGTCCCATTATTTTAAGTTAAATAAATTCGTCTTGGTTTACATATTTAACGATTAATAGTTGCGTAAATAGAACGACTTAGATCCGAATTTCTCTTTTTAGTGATTTTCTTAATTTATTCGTATTTATCTATGATAGGATTTCTTCTTTTCTTTAATTAGATGTATTTAGAGGAATTTAGAATATCACTAAAAAGTGTGCGTGTCTTTCTTGTTCTCGGGTTTAAATGTGTTGTCTATTCTGTGTATTTTATTCATTACTAGGTAATTGAAGTTTGTTTATTAGTATAGAAGTTCAATTCGTTTCAGGTTTTTTGTATGAATTAAACTGTGTTTTGTCTTTCTTGATAAGTTTCTAGCCTTATTTTAAAGCTGGTGTTTTTGTACTCAAAACTTTCTTTTATCTGTTATATAACATTCTTATTTTGTTAACTTTTTCCGATTTGTACTAACTATTTTTACCTTTTACCGATTTTGATATGTTTTACAACATAAATCCATAATTATTTACAATATTTTCCTTATTTTCTTTTGTGGGTTTCTTTTTTTTTGTAATTTTGCAACAGAAATAGTAAACGGGCATGTTCGTTTAAGTTAAACTTATTACCATGATTGACATGCCAATCGTGTTATTTTATTTAATAAATAAATATGAAAATGAGAAGGTGTATCTTGTCTGTTGTAGCCGTAGCATTTGTCTCGGTTATGAGTGCCTCTGCTCAGTCTGAAAACGTAGGGTCTGCAGTGGCGGATGCGCAAAAAGCCGTAATGGACGCTCAAAAAGCCAAAGAAGATGCAGCAAGAGCTGTTGCTGAAGCTGCAAGACAAAGGGCTGAAGCTGCCAAGGCTAAAGTAGTAGCTGCTAAAGCTAAAGTAGAAGCTGAGAAGGCTAGGATGGAATCTGAAAAGGCTAAAGCTCAGTCGGAACAAGCTCGTGTTGACGCTGAAGCAGCTGAAGCTGAAGCTCAGAAAGCTGTAGAGGCTGCTAATCAAGCTAAAGCCGAAACAGAAAAGGCTGTAGCAAATGCAGCCGCTTGCAAAGCTACCGCGCTCAAAGCACGTACCGAAGCTGCAAAGGCAAAGGAAATGACGGCCAAAGTGATGGCCGAAGCTGCTAAAGCAAAAGCAGAATCTGATAAAGCAAAAGCCGATTTGGCTAAAGCTGGTGCCGATGCTGCTGCTGCCATCGAACAGGCTAATGCTGCTATTGAGAAAGCTAAATCTACGAATTAAAGTTTAAGCTTTAATTGCAACGACTAAACAATTTCGTTGCACAATGAGACGCCAGGGCTATTTGAGGCCAAGCGCTCCAGATGGCCCTGGCTCATCATTCTAAATGTGACGTTAATAATCTAAATGACAACGAACAAAGATTCGTTTTGTATAGTATCGAATATTTTACGTTTTTAAATCTTCTTCTTGTCTGCCTTGTCATGTGATAGGGTTGACATAAGGGAATATTGCTGCTGACGTGTAATGAATTTCCTGCTTTTAAAGCACGGAAGTGGGAGTGGAGTGTCATGATGTTGTGCACAGTCCTGTCATTGTCGACAGCTGGTTATTAAATTAATGGTTGATCAAATTATTATGAGTATGACTAAAAAGTGGCTGGTATTTGTGTTCTGTGCTATGCTTAGTCTTCCTGTCTTCTCGCAGGACTATTTTTCGGATAACGAGGATTTACAAATTATCGCAACCTTGTTGAAGAGTAGTCCTGAAGCGGCTAAGAGTAGCGCAGAGAAATTCGCAAGTAAGCATAAAGAAGATGGAGCCATGCTGGCTGGTCTCGGAACACTCTATCTAAGGGCCGGGAAACTGGATGAAGCCACTCGTTATTTTAACCTTGCCCAACAATGCAGACGCATCAGTGTTAAAGCCTTAAATCTGGGTGGTGATATTGCAAGGTCTAAAAATAGACCCGATTCTGCACAGTTTTATTATAAAAGGGCCATGTATTTTGCACGAAAAGACCCAGACGCTTATTATAAACTGGCCGACTTGTTAAAAGCTAAGGAAATTAACAAGTCGATTGAGACGTTACAGATCTTGAAGAAAAATAGACCAGATCTGAATGTACAAAAACGAATGGCTGAAGTGTATTATACGGCGAACGACCTTACTAATGCTATTGCTGCATATAAAAGTATCGGAGTTGACTCTCTAGATGATAGGGAACTAATGCAGTATTCTTTGAGCTTGTATATTAAAAAAGACTTTTCTCAATCTCTTGACTTAGCACAGAAAGGACATAAACGCGCCTCAAAAGACCCAGTTTTTAATAGGCTTCTCCTTTATAATAATACAGAATTACAACATTTCGATACAGCTATAAGCAATGCTGACGACCTGTTTAATAATAGCAAAGATACTAAACCACAGTATCAAGACTATATTTATTATGGCTATGCATTGAGTGGACTCGGAAAAACTCAAGAGGCTATTCAACAGTTTAATGTTGCGCTTCAAAAGAATGGTGATATTCCTGGTATTCATAAGGAAATTTCTGACGCTTATAGCAGAATCCATGATTATGATAATGCTATTAAATATTATGAACAGTATGTGGCCAATCTTAAGGATACCACTGATAACCGTGCGTATAATATATTCCAATTGGGAAGATTGTATTGGAGAAAGGGTACCAATGTTAAAGAAAATGAAACTAGAACGGAAGACCAAACTAAGGCTATCGAGCATTCAGCTGAATTGTTTGGACAGGTTGCCACTTTGCGTCCAAATAGCTATCTCGGTTTTTATTGGCAAGCTAAAGCTAATGCCATGCTAGACCCAGAGTACACAAAGGGTTTGGCTAAGCCTTATTACTCCAAAGCTGCAGAACTTCTTGAAAAAAGTGGTAGCAGTAAAGACCATCTTATTGAGTGTTATAAGCAACTTTCTTATTATTACTATATAAATAAAGAAATGAATTCTTCTGTCGAGTATGCACAAAAGATTTTGGAACTTGATCCTGAAGACGACTTTGCTAAACAGATGGTAGCATTGAAAGTTAAGTAATTTAAAAGAATAGTTGATAACTATAGGTTATGATGAATATGAAAGGATATAAACTGATACTACCCCTATTGCTCCAATTCTTTGTTGGAGTAATAGGTGCGCAGGGTCAGGGAAATCTACTATATTATAATAAGGTAGATACTATGAAATTCCAAAACCGATTTAACTTGAAAACTGATGCTGTTGGATGGTTAACATTGACACCTAATTTAGGACTTGAATTCTCTCTGGGAAATAAAAACTGGAATCAATGGACTGTAGGTGTTTATGGACGGGCTAATTGGGATGTTAACACGCGCACAAAATCATTTTATGTGTACAATATCTATGGTGGACGTGTTGAAGTAAGAAGATACTGGCATGCGAAAATACCCAAACGTGCTTTTTACGTTGGATTGTTCGCTGGAGCTAACTCTTTTGATATTAAATTCGGTAATACCGGTAAGAAAGGTATCTCTTTTGTTGGTGGCCCTATGGTTGGTACTGTTACACAACTATATGGCTATATGAATGGCGCTAGTCTTGACTTAGACTTGGGAATTAGTCCAGGTGTAATGTTTGCTGATATGCACGATTATCAGCGTTTCTATAAGGATGGTAAATATTACTATTCTGCTACCTCTAGTAATACAGGATATAAGATTAGCTTCAGCCCCTGGGTTTACGCTTCTTCTATTGATGCTGTTCATATTTCTTTAGTGTATCACTTTGGTACTAAGTTGGCTAACAGATATAAGAACCGTAACTTGATTGATAACGATTATCGTTTGGCTGTCGAAAAAGAAAAGATAAGAAGAGATAGTGTACATACTGCTCAGGTTAAGGAAAAGCGTATACATATGGATTCGCTTGCTAAAGCTGACTATGAACGCAGATTCGAGGAACAACGTCTGGAAAATGAAAAAGAGTATGCACAAGACTCGCTAAGAAAAGAAAATAAAGCTTTGAAAGAAAAGCAAATGATAGAACGCGAAGAAGCTAAACAACGTGCCGACTCTTTAAAAGAAGTTGCAAGACAAAAAGCCATTGAGGAAAAAGCTAATGCTAAAATTACTGCTGATTCACTTAAGCTTGTCGAAAAGACAAAACAATTTGAAGAAAAGGAAAGAGCTAAGCTTAAAGCGGACTCCTTGAAATATGCTGCCAAAGAGCGTGCGCGAGAACTCAAAGAGCGTAAGGCGATGGAGCGTGAAAACGCTAAACGAGCTGCTGATTCAACTAAAGTTGCTAAAGAAATTGAGAAGCAGCAAAAAGAAGCTGATAAGGTAAAGGATGAAAACTCCAAATCTACTGAGGAAGTGGAGCAATCTCAAACACCTAAAACTGAAGATTCTTCTGTACCTGAGAAAGAAAAGGAAAATCAGAATACTGAAAATTCCGATAATGCTCTTGTGGATAATTTAATCCCAGATAGTCGGCAGCTTGTGAACGAGATGAAACGCGCTGTAATCTTTATGGCTGTTAAAGAAGCGAAAGAGAATACCCTTAAATCGCTGGAAGCGTCGTCTTCCAGCGATAAGGGGGCAACTCAAACTCCTACGATGGCAACATTTCAAACAGCAATAGAAACGTATTGACAAATAAGGAATAATTATGAAAATGGTAACTAAAAAAATAGGATTACTTCTGATCTTGCTTGTTGGAATGACTACTAACATGCAGGCGCAGACCTTTGCCGTCAACTCTAATCTTTTATTTCTAGCTTCACAAACATATAATTTGGGCGCAGAAATTACTGTTGGTAACCATACGACTCTTGGTCTGAGCGTCTTTGCTAACAATAAACCTTATTTCCTAAAGAATATGAGAGTAGTTGGAGTGCAACCAGAATTCAAATACTATTTTGGTGGTCGTCCGTTGTATCATCATTACGTGGGTATTGGACTCTTGGGTGCTGATTATTCTATAACATTGGGAAATAGAACTTATGATGGAACTGCCTGGGGGGGTGGAATGACATTTGGTTATGTCATACCATTGTCTAAAAGATGGAATATGGATTTCCATACTGGAGTAGGTGTTATTTTTTCCCATCACAAGGAATTTATGAAAGACGAAAGCGATTTGCTGTTGAACGACAACACTAAAGCCAAAGACGGCTTTTGGGAATATCGCATATTGCCTACAAATATAGGCGTAACCTTGTCTTATACAATTTGGTAAGCAATAGGAGGATATATGATGAAACTAGAGAAGATAATTGTCTTGCTACTATTTTTGGGGTTGTTTACCCTGAAAATGAAAGCTCAAGCCATTCATATCACTGGTAGTGTGTCTAAGTCGATGAAGGAAATGAACGGACAGGTTTCTGGAAAGATGCCTTTGTCTGTGCCAATTTACATCTTTGATAATAAGGCCGAGGCACGTAAACAAGCTCAGCTGTATAATTCACAGAATGGTATGTCGGGAAGCATCGTGAAAATTAAAAGTAACGATGTTGTTATTCCTGACTACGAAGGTCACTTTGAAGCTGATATCTCTGTGGGTGGTACGATGCTCTTGATAAATGAAGGTGTTCTTAAAATTGTCGATATTGTTGGTGGTAAGCTTAATTATGATATCGTTTTTGCTCCAACTAGAGCTGATGGTATTCTTATTAAGAACGTTAATGTTTTCGCAAAGAAGCATGGCGTTGACTTTAAGGAAGTTCCTCCTGTTGATGATGGTGAGAATATGCGATGGACTGTTGGAATTGCTCTACCTGCTTGGTATACAACTAAGCACTCGAGATTGATTTTCCAGCCTGTAGCTGTTAATACCAATACAGGTGATACCATCCAATATCTTGAACCGCTTGTATTTGAAGGAGATAAATATCATCAAAACCAGATCAAACGTAAAAGTTATGGTTACGAAAGAAACGATTCCCTCCATGCTTATTATGTTCCTGATAATGTGATGTCTAATGGCCCATTCAGTTTTAGTTGGGATATAACATATCCCAAACCTGATATTGACAAAAACTACAAGTGGAAAGCAAAAATTAGCCTTGAAGACTATACGCATGTATATTTTAACGATAACAAGGAAGGTACTAATAATGTTAGGCGTCCTTGGAAAATGTTAGACTTAGGTGCGTCTGCAAAACACATGGAGTTAGGGCCTCGTTTCTTTGAAACTGTTAGAGCTCGTCTATTGGAAGTTCCTCGAGACTTACAAGTAACTTTCGTGGTCGGTAAGGATGAATTAACTACTGATGAAGAGAACCAGAAAACGCTAGACTTTCTTATTGAAGAGCTTCGTTCATATGGTACATCTTTGATGAATATTTCTGTACAAGGTACTGCTTCTCCTGAAGGTGGACTTTCGTTGAACGTTGAGTTGGCAAAGAAAAGAGCTCGTAAAATATTGTCAATGATTGGTAGTCATATCCGTAGCGCTAGTTTGACGGTTAAGGAACCATTGGTGTATACCTGGGATGATGTGGCTGACTCTTTGGTTCAAAGAGGTCAGGCCTCTGAGGCAGACGAACTTCGTAAGTATGCAAAAGCAAAAGATTTTGCAGGTATCAAACGTATGATGACAAGTAACCCTGTGATTGAACAGATTATGCAAAATCAGCGTTTGATGCGTAGTACATATACCTTGCGTAGAAACAAGATTATGGAACCTAAAGAAGCTGTATGGGCGTACTATAATGATAATAGATATAGACCAGGAGGCGAAGAGTATTTCTCTAATGGTGACTATTACAACTTGTTCACCCAGATTACAGACTCTGTAGAACTTAGAAAGTTGACTCATAGAGCGTATAAAGAGAATATGTCTAGGAAGACAGCGAAGTTTAGTGCTTTTGCTGCTTACCTTGCGAACCGTATCGCTATTGAACTGTTAGAGCAAGATTCAATAAATCTATCTGTACTTGAACCTTTCATTGATATGGCTTCTGGAGTTGAAGTTCAGCGTCCTGTTGCTTTTGAAAGTTCTTATATGTATACGATAAACTTTAAAGAAGTTGTTGCTAACCAGGCTTTGATGTTCTTGAAATCTAGAAAGCTTAGTCAATCTGCACACTTGGCTAATAAATTGCCTGATACTGAGAAATTCCACGATTTGAAGATGTTCATCGATCTTGAATCTTTGTTCTTCAAACAGAATAAGACTCCTGAGGAAGAGCAAAGGGCTTCAGATGCTTTGAACTTTGTGATGAACGTGAGCCCTCTTAATAAGGCTATCTTAAGTGTTGAATTAGCTCCCGAATTGGGGGTAAGTTATGAAACTCTGAATCCTTTAGTAGACTCTTTGCCTGATAACCTTGTAAAGAAATGGTATCTTAAAGGTGTAATTGCAGCTAATAATCCTGACATTGAACAGGAAAATGATTTCATGAACCTA
This sequence comes from Hoylesella shahii, assembly GCF_937990675.1. Lineage (NCBI taxonomy): Bacteria > Pseudomonadati > Bacteroidota > Bacteroidia > Bacteroidales > Prevotellaceae > Hoylesella > Hoylesella shahii. The sequence continues at coordinate 10,411 of NZ_CALKQY010000020.1, forward strand.
ATAAAGGAATTTGGATCAGAGGCTGCTGTTAAGATGCAGAGCAACGATACTCCTAAATTCTTGGCTTATTTCCAGCATTGTTTTGATATGGATCCTTCCTTCTACGAGCGATTCTACAAGACAGACGGCAACATTACTGATGATATTCGTAAGAAATATCCGTATGTTGAGAGTAAAAAAGACCTGTATAGGGAAAAGTTTAACATGATGATGGCGAAGCCTGCTACACAAGAAGCAGCTTCCGAGTGATAGAATATGAATGTTATTTTAAGAAGATATACAATGAAAAAGAGAATCCTTGTTGTAATGTTTGCAGGACTACTCCCATTGTGTGCCAGTGCATGGGCCAGTTCTCATCCAGTCAACAAACGTTTCTATATTTCTGAACCAGACTCCATTGTTAAGCAGGATTCTGTGAAAATGGATTTGGAGGACTTGGAGAACTTATTGCCCGACTCGGTGTTGGAAACTAAACAAGACTCTGTTGTGGGTGTTCCACGTCCTAGAGGATATAATGGTCTTCGTTTCGTGCTTGACAAAAGGCACCGTTATGCTGGCGACCATTTCTTGGATAGTCTAATCTTTAGCCATACTTATGTAACGCTTGGTGGTGGTGCGTCTCTATTTTTGCCCAACGATAAGTTTAGTTATACGCCCATTGCCAACCTACATGTTGGTATTGCAAGAGAATTAAGTCCGATGAGCACAATTCGTATTTTCGCAGAAAAGTCATGGGGCTTCACTAAGTCTTCTCTTGGCTTTTCTTCTACAACGACGTATAGCGCTTGGGGTGGTGGAATTGACTATATGTTTAATTTCAGTAACTACCTCATGGGTAACCGTCCTGACAGACCTTTAAATGTGTCTGGTACAATTGGAGTAGGTGTGCAAAAGGCTAGTTTAGGTGCAACCGAGAATACTTTTGTGCCTTATTATGCTGAAACATCTGGGTTATCCTACAATGCTCGATTTGGAATGCAGTTCAAAATAGCTACTAGTCCTCATGCTTCATTGGCTTTTGAGCCATATATGAGACTTGCTACTAGAACTCACGACCTTGTCAAAGGAACGGATTTTGAAAGTCTTGACCTTGCTTATGGTATCAATATGTCTTATATTTGGTACTTGTGGCCAAATCTTTCTTCTGAGAAAGATAAAGGTATTTTCTTAAAGCGTTTTGCTGATAGCGAGCGTTTGTTCTTAGAAGAATATAGGAAAAAGCCTTGGCGTAAACCTTTCTTCTTTGAATATAATATAGGTGCAGCTTTCCATAATCGTACTGAACTGCCTATTATGAGTACCTTAGGTTGGAGTAGCAATGTCTATATGGGATGGTGGCTATCATCTGCTATTGGTCTTCGTGCTGGATTCCATGTTTCTAATGCAGATTGGGCTGACAGACCTGTTAATCGCGGTATTAACACTAGAAGCATGATTGGTTCTCGTGGCGTTGTATTAGACATGTTGTTCAATCCATTAGGATTTACACGCAAATATAATTGGGATAGTAATGTAGGCTTTAATTTATTTGCTGGTTACGAATATGGTCAACAAAAATTAGCTAACGAATGGCATTATGGCTCTTATAGTGGAAACTATGTGAGCTATCGTACGGGTGCGCAGGTTTGGATGAAACTGTGTAACGACCTTAGACTGAACATAGAACCATCTTATTCTTTCGTAGAGTTATATAATGCTTCGAATGTAAAAGAGCGTAAGCAATATGATGAATTAGGGCTTAAACTTGGTCTTGCTGTTCTCTTCCGCGATAAAGCACATAGAGAAAAGTTGCTTATTCCTGCAGACAGTGTTCCTGTTTCAATGAGAATGTCTCCCAATCGTGGATTCTTCTTAGGACTCGGATTTGGCTGGAATACTATGGTTAAAGCATGGAGATATACTGGTGGAGATAATCTCGCCTTGAAGAATGCAGAATTCTTTGCTGGTTATAACTTTAACACTTTACATGGTTTCCGTATTAGTGCCGAATATCTTGGCGATAGATTGCATGAGTTGAATGACCTCAGTAATGGGTTAAATAATCAGAATCTCCAAAACATGATGTTATCTCTTGATTATCAGTTTAACATCATGAATGCATTCGCAGGATATAATCCATATCGTAGGTGGAACGTTTATCTATATGGTGGTCCTACGTGGGCACGTGGAGATGCTAAACAGTTGGCATTCAACTTCGGAGGTATGCTAACATATAGCTTAACAAGCAGTTTAGCGCTTTTCTATAATCACACTGTTTACAGAATGCCTAAAGATCGTTATGAAACGAATCAGATATATGGTAATGACGGAACTTATGTGAATAGTCTAAACGTTGGTGTGCTCTATACGATTAACCAACCTATCCGTGACGTCCTTCTAGGGCTAAGTCAGTTGACAAAATCTGATTACTCTCGTCAACCTTTAACTTTTGAGTACAGCATTGGACCATCTTGGTATGACAATCTACCCATTTCTAAAGGTAGCTCACTTGGTTATACTGCCAATACTTACTTAGGCCTTTGGCTTAATTCGGCAATCGGTATGCGTGGTGGTATTCATATAAGTAATGCAGACTGGTCGCATGACCTTAATGAGGCACGTAAGAACCAGTTGGGTCTTTTGGCAGGAACGGTTGACTTGATGTTCAATCCTCTAGGCATAAGAAGCAAGTATGATTGGAATATGCCATTTGGCTTCAATCTGTTCATGGGTACGGGTCTTGGTAAGATACGATTTGTAACTAGTAGGAAGACAGCTTATGAAACGAAATTCCATGAATATAGGTTTGGTGCCCAACTATGGGTTAAGATGGCAGATGACCTTCGCTTTAATATCGAACCTACATTCTCTAGGATGAAAGGATTTGATCATGGACGTGTTGCTAAGCATGTAGATGAGCTTGCATTGAAACTGGGTGTCGCTATGATTTTACGCGATAAGTCGGACAAGGAAAAGAATGTTGAATTGGACAGCGCCACACAGGCTCGTGCTCGTTCTCCATATGGATTCTTCTTCGGAGCAGGCTTAGGCTGGAATACAACTGTTCATACTTGGCGTCATACAGGTCGTGGCTTTGAGTTCTTGAAGAATGGTCATGTATTTGCTGGATACAATTTGAACGAATATCATGGAGTCCGTCTAAGTGGTGAATATCTTTACGACTATGTCTGGACTGACTTCAATGCTCCTGGTAGGTACGAAAAGCAAGAATTTAAGAATACCTTATTATCTCTAGATTATCAGTTCAATGTTCTTAATGCAATTACAGGTTTTAGACCAGGGCGTAGATGGGATGCCTCATTGTACTTAGGTCCTTCATTGGCACTTGGTGAACAAGGAACAAATTGGGGTTGGAACTTCGGAGGTATTCTCTCTTACCAGCTAACAAAGAATCTATCATTGTTCTACAGTCATACTGTTTACAGAATGGGTAAGGACAGATATAAAACAGCTCAAGTTTATCGTACACCAGGTACTTACGTTAATAGTCTGAGTGTTGGTGTGTTGTATAATATGAATGGTTCTTTACGTGATGCGTTAAGCTCTTTGGCATGTGACTATCATCATCAGCCATTAACCTTCGAATATGCAGTTGGACCAACGTGGTTTAATAATTTCAACGTATCGAAGAATGCTTCTATGGGCTTCACAGCCAACGCCAATATTGGTTGGTGGCTGAATTCAGCAATTGGTTTACGAGGTGGTATCCAAGTAAGCAATGCTGACTGGACCAACGACCCGCTCGAAGAGTGTAGGTATCAAGTGGGCTTGTATGCTGGAACATTGGATTTGATGCTCAACCCATTTGGCATAATGAAAAATTATGACTGGAATTCAACAGCTGGTATAAATCTGTTTGCAGGTGCTGGTACTGGTGGAATCAAGTTCGTAACTAATCGTACTAAAGCTGTTGAGAACAGTATTAACCAATGGCGCTTTGGAACGCAGATATGGCTTAAACTTACGAATAACTTGCGATTTAACATCGAGCCTACCTATACTCTGATTAGGGGCTTCGAGAAACTACAATCGGTAGAGAAAACAAATGAATTGTCCTTGAAATTTGGTCTCTCTTTGTTGTTAGGTGAAAAACAAGACAAGAAACAAGAAGTGACGCCAACGGACGAAAACACTGTTGAATATAACCCGGTAACGGGCTTCTATGCTGCAGCTGGTGGAGGTTGGAATACAACAGTTCATACATGGAGATATCGTGGCCAAGAATATTCTTTCTTTAAGAATGGTTTAGTCTTCTTAGGTTACAAACTCAATGGATGTCATGGTATTCGTGTTAGCGCCGAATATCTGCAAGACAAAGTTTGGGAGAAAACAGGTGGTAGATTAGAAGCCGTAGAGTTTAATAACACTTTGTTCTCTTTGGACTATAACTTCCATATCCTTAACGCCTTTGCAGGTGTTAACCCTGCTAGAAGATATGATGTCTCGTTGTATGTTGGACCATCTTATGTAATGAGTAAAGCTGGAAATGGACTGGCTTGGAACGTTGGTGGAATCATTTCTTACAACGTAAGTCCTAAGATGGCTTTGTTCTACAGTCACACGATTTATCGTATGGACAGCCAGCAATATCCAAGTGTTCAGGTTTACACCAAACCAGGAACCTTTGTTAATAGCTTGAACGTTGGTCTTCAATATAAGTTCTAACTCACTAATCAAGACAACATTAATTTAATTGCTCAATATTCTATCAAGGAAGGGGGTGTGCTGTTATAGCACATCCTCTTTTTGGTATGTATGGCATGAATATAGTCTTAGGGGTGAAAGTCCAGACTAAATCCGAATAACGGAAAGTTGGTTAGGCAAGGACTTGTTTTTTATAAATGCGGAATTGCCTGTTTAAAGACAATCCCGCAATGATTTTTGTGTGATAGAAGTTTTAGCTCGCAGCTAAACATTAGTATACAAAAGAATTTGTTATCTCTTTCATACGTATGAAATTCTATGCCTCCTCAGTACGTAGTACTATTTGTTGGACAATTATTAAGTCTAGGTTTGGCTATCTAAGCGCAATATATTTTGTATGAGGCAAATAATAGCGCAGCAAGTTGAATAATGAATATCAGAGGCACGCCATACTTAAACTTCTTGTGTTGCGTTTTGTGATGCCATAGTTTCATGCCTACCCACGCCCCAATACTGCCACCTATGGCGGCCACCAATAAAAGCGTTTTCTCAGAAATGCGCCATTTAGTGTGTTTAGCTTTCCATTTGTCTATTCCGAAGAGCGACAAACTCAGTAGGTTGCTTAGGGCGAGGTAAACAAGAAGTAGGCGTATAACCAGCTCATTCATTACGCTAATCGAAAATCTTCTTCCAAATCCAAAGAACAGTTACAGCGCCAGCAACGCAGAAAACGAAATTGGTGATGTATCCTTTACCAAACAATTCGATGTTCAGCAAATGACTAATTAAGCTACCAGCATAACTACCCACAACACCAATGATAAAGTTCATGCAGCACCCTTTGCCTTCACCGCTCATGATACGGTTAGCAATATATCCCACTAAGAAACCAGTAAGAATTGGCCAGGCTGTAAAATCAGCGATATGTTCTAGCATAATAAACCACCTAAATTAACACCCTTTTCCATCCAAACTACAAGCAGAGCCACTTGGAATATTGTCTAGGTTAAGGCTGTCCAAGTCAAATTTTACCGTACCATCTTCAAACAAAAAGCAGGGAATGCCAACGCTACCATGACTTTTCGCATTGTTGAAAGCCTCATTCGAGTCGCGTAGTGTCAAAAACTGCTTTAAATTTCTTACGTGTTCACCTATATCTATTAGTTCGTATGCAGGATTTCCAGCCAACTTTTGTTTTACCTGCGTGCAATCTGGGCAAGTGGCCATTACAAAAACCTTAGTCATTGTTTCTTCTTTATTAATGTTATATAATTAAATTTGCTGTCAAACGTCACTTCGTACAATCTGTATTTTATTCTTTGCCGAAGGTTTGTTTTTTCTTATGCAAAGATACGGTAATTTACTCGAAAATAATCTACTCGTATTAGTCTATCTGAGTTCTTGCTTATTTATTGTCTTATTTTTCAGTAGGCTTGTTCGAAAGGTCGTAATTCTTAGTGTTGCATAATAGCAGTGGCAATCAGCCTTTAGGTTGTGCTATCTACTAGAATGCAACATTCAATTGTTAATAATGCCATGCAGATTAAAAGTTATTTATGGTAAGCTAACAAAAAATAGAGAAAAAGTTGTAATTTAGCACTCGTAAAACGTGCCAAAATGCTGCTTTATGACCTTGTGGTTATTGAAAGTTCTATACAAATTTGAATGATATCATTCATCCCCTTGTTGAGAACTATCCTAAGGATGTTATAAATAAGCAAGTAAATATAGGCGAAGTTAGTTTACACATCTGGCTGATATATGCCAAAATACGAGTAAAGAGAATTACACTTAGTTGTAGTGCATTGGTACTTAACAAGAAGTGATTAAGTGGAGCAGTATATTCTGATGATTATATTGCGTCTTAGGATGCAGAATACACAGGTAAGGATTGAATAGTTAAATTATAATAATGACAATACTAGAAGCTATTGAGGCCCGTCACAGTGTAAGGGCATACAAAGAACAGCCGTTGACAGAGGATGTTGTCAGGGTACTTGAAGAGAAGATAGAGTGTTTTAACCAAGAAGGAAAGTTACATATCCAATTAGTAACCAACGAGCCCAAGGCTTTCAAGGGCACATTGGCCAAGTATGGTAAGTTTAAAAATGTAAGCAATTACCTGGTTATGGCGGGCAAAAAGTCTGACGACCTTGATGAGCGCGTAGGCTATTATGGAGAACATCTGGTGCTTTTGGCTCAAATGTTAGGGCTAAACACATGTTGGGTGGGCTTGAGTTATTCAAAAGTTCCTGGCACATTTGTTCTTGCCAACGATGAGAAAATAGCCTGTTACATAGCCCTTGGATATGGCGAAACCCAAGGGGCGTCGCATAAGGTAAAGACAATCGAGCAGGTGAGTAATGTAAGCGACATCACTCCATCGTGGTTCAAACGAGGAGTTCAAGCTGCATTATATGCACCAACTGCCATTAATCAGCAGAAATTTTACTTTGAATATGTGCGCGTTGAAAACAATCAGCATAAAGTTCTTGCTAAAAAAGGCTTCTCGTTAGTGGGGTATACCCACATGGATTTGGGTATTGCTAAATGTCATTTTGAGATAGGTGCGGGCAAAGAAAATTTTGTGTGGGTGTAAATTTCATTTCGCTGCGCTGGCCGATTGCGTACAAAAATACTATTTAAATTGAACAAATCGCTCGATAGCGTGGGGAGATGAAAATGCATTTGTTAGGCAAAAGTAAAACGTATTGGTATTAATTGTTACGCCAAATCCAAAGTAAACAGATAGGTATAAGTAAGGTATAAATAAAATAGTAAGGTTATGATCGACCAAATTTTAAGCTATAACAAAACTTTTGTGGCGCAGAAAGGCTACGAAAAATACATCACTGATAAGTTTCCTGATAAGAAGTTAGCAGTGCTTTCGTGTATGGACACCAGGCTTACCGAACTCCTTCCTGCTGCTTTAGGATTAAAAAATGGGGATGCAAAGATTATTAAGAATGCAGGTGGTCTGGTTATTTCAGCTTTCGACTCGGCCATGCGTAGTCTTATTGTGGCTATTTATGAACTTGGCGTGCAAGAAATTATGGTTGTAGCCCATTCGCATTGTGGTGCTTGTCATATGAACTATGACCACTTTCACCACCAAATGCTAGCCAGAGGCGTATCCGATGAGAACCTAGACACCATTCGAAAATGTGGAATAGACCTTAACTCTTGGCTTGAAGGTTTTAAGGATACGCATACGTCAGTGAAGAAAACGGTTGAGACAATCAGTACTCACCCTCTTGTCCCTAAAGATGTTGCAGTTAGAGGGTTTATCATTGATTCTGAAACAGGAGAACTTGAAGAGATTTCCTAATACAAGTTTGACTTTAAGTGCATCAAATCAGGGCGTAAACATCTAACTAGAGGTGTCTGGCTGGTGTATAAAAGTCATAATTTAGCTTATAATCTTTGTTTGCCGATTAACTATAGGGGTCTATAAAGCGTAAAATATATTAGTGCACAAGCTATTTATGGAATATACCAGGTAGATAATATTCGCGTTTTTGTTTACGATTGCTCTCGTAGCATGTAGCAGTATGCAAAAGATTGAAAGTGTATCAACTATTCAAGAACTAACAGTTGGCAAGCATTCTGCAGCAGTATTTATAGTGATGTATGATAAGGAGGTGGGAAAAGAAGCAATACTAAAGGGCATTAAACGGTCTAAGGCAACAATTGTGTATGATTATAAAAACATTAATGCAATGGCCATTAAAAAACCAGATGGCACGACATTAAAAGAAAGCATGACTTATTTCCAAGGAATTAAAGGGGTGTTGTCTGTTGAATACGATCATATAGTACCATTGATAATGCCTATTGAGCCCAAACAGGAAATACAATAGTCCCTTTCTTGCTAGGTTCGTAGCTTATAAATACCTAGCCCTAGCTTCTTGGTAAACATGTGTTTTGTGTAGATTATGCACTGTATACCAGTAATTAGTGAAATTGGAGATATGAGAGAGTACACGAAATTTAAAAAAATGATATTACTTATGAAGATTACAAACGATGATATGAAAGTTCTTCTTAAAGCCCAACAAGGAGAGCTAGACGCTGTTTTAATGTATAAGGCATTGGCAAAGAAAGTGAAAAGAACCAAGGATGCCGAAACATTTAATAGACTTGCGCAAGAGGAGGGACATCATGCTGCTGTTTTTAAGAACTTAACTAATAGGGTGCTTAAACCAAAGAAAACAATGGCTATTGTGTTACCGCTACTATATTCTATTATTGGTAGGAAACGTTTGTATGGCCTTATTGCGAAGGGAGAATATGCAGCAGTAGAGAAATATCAAGCTGTTGTGGAAAAATTTCCCGAGATTGAAAGTGTGAAAAACGATGAGAAACGCCATGGCGACATGGTTATGGCACTGCTTAACGACTAATGATGAAGGATTTAGATACCTCAAATATGTGTTCGCACCTGCAAAAGAAATTGTTCGATGCATCAGGTGTGTACCATCAGGTTTGGCTAGATATACAAAGCGACAGCGAGTTAACGGCTGTGGTGCGCTCAAGGCAGCTACATGTTTATCGCAATGGTAAAAAAGTGTTGGTGCTTGCAGGTAAATCTGCGCCCAAACTGCTAAGAGAAGACAAGCTATCTGCTAAACTGCAAGCTATGGGTATAACCATTTTAGCCAAATAAAATCGATAGTTTGGTAAGATTCTACTTTGCCTTTTTGTTTATCAAACATAAAAGCACAATAGCAGTTATGCATTTTAGTGGTATTCCTAAAACCGTTCGGCTTGCGAAGTTCATGCCATTATTTTTCTAACGCACAACATTTATTTCGTGTAATAGGTTAGGATTACAACCAATCGCAAAGCAATAGATGGAATAAGGTATCCATCTTAATTCCCAAACGCTCATTAGCTCTAGCTGAAAAAGGTTTTAGTTGTTGCCATTGCTTATTGTTAAGCGCTCATTTGATTGCTGGCGCTTGTCTGTGGTATTCTCTTAACTAATCTCGCTTAACCATCAAGAATACAACAGCCAATCTCACCAGCAATCATACAAAAATCTGTACAGGCTCAAATAAACCTTTCGGACTAAATGGTAAAGCAAAATTACGTGCTCGTTTTCGTCTCAAACAGCATACTCTCTCAGCTACATTGCTCATACAGCCACATTCCTGCCCTACTTTTCAAATAAGCCTTCTGTTTAAAGCCTATTGTTGTTCAGGCAATTTTATAACACCTTCACATTCAACAACGCGGTTGGCGTTTAACAGAGCCTCTAAACCATTGTTAAGCGCAAGTTCAACTTTAGCGCCACGACGGGCAAACCCCAGTCTTTTTGCAACAAGAAGCGTTAGAGCATCCGTTTTAATCGACAGCTGTTCTTGCACAGTGAGTGCTATGGCATTCATAATTTCAATTAGTGGTATTTCGGTAATGTCTCTTCCGTTGGCCTGTCTATACCCTTTAAACGTATCTGCATGCTCCTTATCGGTCCACAATATTGTTGAATAACCTATTTTTTGAGCATACATTTTACTTGCCACAATGTCTGAAACCGTTGCCAATAGAGTAGGGCTAACCCTTGTTGTGTCTCTATGATGGCACATACACTTGCAAAGATACACTAAAGTCATGGGCTGTTCGCACGAAAGAATTTTTGCTGCCAGTACCTCATCACTCATCGAAGCCGTGTTTAGATTTGATTGATAAGTTTTATATTCCTTTTCGTTTCGTTCAATTACTTCCACTTTTTCTTTTGTTACGTCGAAAGTGGTGTTGATTACTGGCGTTTCAGTAGGTTTGTGTTCTTGGTTAAGAACATGTTCAATGCGTGCAATCACTCGTTCAGGATTGTTAATCCAGTCTACGCTCCACACGCGCATAATCTTCCAGCCAAGTAAATTCAGTATAGTAGGTTGAACAATCTCGCGATCTCTCGTGGTTTGCGTGTCATGATACACCTCACCGTCAAGCAGTATGCCCATTGAATAATTTCCATTATCATGCGAATCGACAATGGCCACATCTACTTTAAAATTAGAACGGCCAATGTTGGTATTAACGATATGGCCTCTTGTTCTTAGAGTCTTGGCTATTTGTTCAGAGATAACCCTGTCCGAACTATCTTTTCGGACATTTGCTGTATGAATAAGTATTTGTTGTTCAGCATATTCAAGGAAATGTTTTAAGCCCTCCACACCCCGAGCCTTTGTCCTTCTTAAGTCAATTTGCGAGGCTTTCAATGACGAGTAAACAATCATTTCTCTTCTAGCGCGACTTACCGCTACATTCAATCGTTTTTCTCCGCCATTATTATTCAATGGCCCGAAGTTCATCGACACTTTTCCGTCTTTATCAGGACCATAACCAATGGAGAACAAAATGATGTCGCGTTCGTCTCCCTGTACGTTTTCAAGATTCTTTATGAATATAGGCTCGTATAATTCGTCGGCTGCTTCCCTAAGCTTCTTGTCCTTATCTAGTTTATCAGTCAATAAGTCTTCAATCAAGTTTTGCTGAACCTGACTAAATGCAATTACTCCAATGCTATACTTGGCATGATTACTGCTTTGCAATCTCTTGACGATATCCTCCACAATTGTTTCTGCTTCCATTCTGTTCGAGCGGCGTCCCCCCTTGTCGTATACGCCATCAACATAGCAATATTTTACTTTTGTAGTTTGGTCGTCAATAGAGGGGAAGGTGATAAGCTCCCCATCATAATACTCATTATTAGAAAAAGCAATGAGTGATTCGTGCTTAGAACGATAGTGCCAGTTTAATTGTAATGATGGAATACCCAGACTATGGCAGTCGTCGAGAATACTATCTAGGTCGTCTATGTCGGCTTCGTCTTCACCAACACTAGTAGACGAGAAAAAACTTGTTGGTGGCATCTGCTTGGGGTCGCCAACAACGATAACCGATTTGCCACGTGCAATGGCGCCTACAGCTTCGCTTGTGGGCATCTGTGAGGCTTCGTCGAAGATTACCAGGTCGAATTTGCTTTGCGACAACGTTAAGAACTGTGCCACAGACATTGGACTCATGAGCATACATGGGCAAAGTCTGGGCAATAGAGTGGTGATGTTATCAAACAAGTCGCGTAGCGAAATGCCTCTGCCTCCATTAGCAATGTTACGGTTTAAGAAACCAATGGGACTGCTATTGTCGATGCTTTCGGTAACATGTGGTATATTTGAAGCTAATCGGGCATAGAGTTCCTTTTGGCTTAATAATTGAAATTCTTCTGTTAACAGCTGGTAGCGAGAAATAGTTTCGTCAAAGATAGCCCCTTCAAAGGTTCTAAGAATAGGTGACGACGCAATTTTCTCAGATGCAATATTCCTGAATATGCGCTTAAAGAAAGCGTCTTTCAACTGCTCTGCAGAGATTTCAACCTGTTCAATATAGTGGGCAATAACCCCAAGCCCCTCATTCTCAAGTTCTTTTTTATACGCACACCACTGATACCAATCACGAGCTCTGTCAATGTGTTTAAGCCAGTTGTCAAGGCTTGAGGTATAACGCTTCAATGCATCATCGCTAGGAAGATTTTCTCCATCAAGATTAACAGCGAAAACAGTACGTACAGCATCTTGAATCGTTGTTATTTCTTTGTGCAGTAGCTGATAATTAAGCAGATTGGAGAGTAGTGCATCGACCTCTTGCTCAATAATTAGGCTATTAAACTGTTTTAGCTTTTTGATGAAAGTTCTTTTCGCAAAGAAACGAGGTAAAAACCATTTGGCTTTTATTGCTCTCCACTCATTGTATAATGCTTCACCATTTTGCGCCAGCACACCATCTTTGCAATCTCGTAATAATTCTGCCTTTATATGCGCAGCCTCCAATAGTTTAGTCTTGTTTTCTTCTGCCCTTCTAATGATATCAGTCGTATATTTAATGCGCAGGGGCAGCCTATTGGCATCAGCTAGGTCGTTTTCTTCAATATTAAGTCCAAGTAAAGGATGCTTTGAAGGTGTCCCTGTAATGCTAGTCACAGCTTGATATTTTTGGCGTAGCAGGTGCGAATAGCTGTCTATCTTTTCAATTCTGAACTTGCGTTTCAGGTCTTCATCGTTCGCATCAATGTCAAGTTCGGTGGTATCGATAGATTCATATCTGATAATGCAGTCGAATAGCGACATTCCTTCTTGACCTTTCGTGTCGTGAAGGGCTTCCATATACTCTATGAGTTTGCATCTTTGCTCATATAGTTCGTCTGCAATGCGAGCATATTCCTCGGGGCGTTTAATGTGCGCCGCGTTTAACGACTTCTTCAATTGCTCTAGAACATGGCGCTTGGTGATTTTGTTTGAGTGCATTTCAAGGCAGAAGGGGCCAAGATTTATTTTCTCCAAACGATTTTGTACCACACTCAAAGCCGCCATCTTTTCGGCTACAAAAAGCACGCGCTTGCCCTGGAATAAGGCGTTAGCTATGAGATTAGTAATTGTTTGCGACTTACCTGTTCCTGGAGGACCATACAGGATAAACGAATTGCCTTGGCCAGCAGCCATAACAGCAGCCATTTGCGATGAGTCTATGGGCACAGGCAGCGCAAGGTCAGCAGGCTTTACCTCTTTATCTTTTTCTTTCAGGTTGGCAGTTACTTGGGTAGGAACAAAGGTAAGTTTCTGTTCCACCAGGCTTCGCACCACGTTATTGTTCATCAATTCTTGTCGTTGACAATGAATATCATTCCACATCAAGAATTTGCTGAACGAGAATACCCCAAGGATGCATTCTTCTTCCACATCCCAGCGCTTTTGGTTTTTCAGAACTTCACGTATGATGGCAAAGATTTTTTTCACATCCACGCCGTGTTCATCTTTTGGCAGTGGGTTAAGACCAGGGATATTAATATCAAAGTTTTGTCGTAAAAACTCGGTGAGGGTGATATTTAAAGCAATGTCTTCATCGCGAGTGCGAATAAAGTAGTCCCCTTTTTTATAAACCATCTCAACAGGCAGCATCAAGATGGGCGCATAATGCGCTTTTTCGCTGATGTCGGTTTCAAACCATCTAAGCGTACCTATTGCCAGGTACAGCGCGTTTGCACCAGTTTCTTCAATGGCGTTTCTTGCTGCGCGATAGATATTCTTTAACGTGTAACGCGTTTCGGCTTCAGTTTGATAAGTGTGAAGCGTGCGATGCGTTATGTCGTTTGTTATCAGTTCGTGTAGTTCGGGCAATAGTTTTGAACGAACAAGACGCTCTTCGCCCGTGATATTCAAACTAATATTAGGCTTAAACGAAATCAAATATTCTTCTCCATCTTGTAGATAATCTTCAATCAAGTCTACATCAAACGATATAAACTGAATGGCTTTCTGACGAAGATAAAGGTTAAGCATTGAGTTGCGCAAGGAGAAGTCTAAAAGTTTGCGTTCCCAAATGTCCATTTTGTTAGCCTCACGTTTATCATTCGTTAGCATAGTGAGGTCAAAACGCGAGTGTTCTTTAACATCTAACACGCATTCATCATGATTTACACCCTCTACAGATAGTTCCCATGTGCCATTGTTGATAATACGTTGGGGAAGCGGGCGTATCTGTTCAAGGCGACACCGCTTGATATCCACATATAGTTCAAAGAGATTTGTGTCTGCCAGATTTCGTGTAGCAATGCTTTGAGCATCTTCAAAGGTTGTAGATTCAGCAGTTGTCTGCGTGCATTCCAGCACAAGCATTTCGTCAATGCCTTCAGCACACTTCTTTTCGATATACGAAGCATCATCGCACACGCTATATTGACAACAATCGTCAACCAGCCAAACCGCCAGGTAAGCATGTCCCTTTTGTATTACAATGCCACTATTTATGCCAATCCCTTCTAGAATACTAGCAAAAAGAAGCGTAAGTTCGATGCAGTTTCCAAGTTTCGAAGACAGCACTTGATCGGGTAGGGTGATGCGTTGTCCAATTACTTCATACGATGCAGGAACAGAACGATACACGATACCCTCGGCGTGTAGTGCGCCATACACGGCAGCCACCTGTTTTCTTACCTCATTAGAGTTTCCCGTTTGGTATGCCGTAAATGCCGAAGCTCCTGATATTTCTTTCAGCTTACTTGCAGCTTTAGCAATGATATTGTTTATTGCAGGGTGATTTGGGGTAACAAACGAGGCTAGGCATTGGGGTAAGATGCTGGTTCCCAACCATTGGTCAAAGGGCATAATATCAATGTCGTAGCTATGGCAAAACAACTCCTTCTTTGAGTCGGATTGCACATCCGAATATAATGTGACGGTGAACGAGGAGGCAGTTTTTTCTGTTACTGCAGCAACTTGTGTCGTTATAGGAGACAAGTCCATCCCTTGAAGTCGTATCGACCTACCAGCTTTTAAAGAAGGGATGACACTTGAGCGATAGTCTTGAAAAAAATCTCCCCTACATTCTATGATAAGATCCTTTAAGTCGTAAGTTTCGTTATTACAAATCTCAACAGATTGGCATATCGCAATTCTGTTGTTTATTAAGGAAAAATTGATAGAAGGTAGATATTCAATGTTTAAATTTACCATAACGAGGTGAAAATATGGTGGGGTTTATTTTTGATGCAAATATTACATGAAGTGTTTGATTCACATCTTTTTTATGACATCTAAACTGTACGTAAAATGTTATCAGCCAATTGGATAGCCCTCTTAGCCTAAACTTCATGAATTTATTGCTTTGTATATCATGGCCGACACTAGTGCAATCAAGGATGTTCGTCTCCTCAAATTGTAGTATTCCATTGCAAAAGTAGTTATTTGTTTTCGTTATCACCACATATAACGTTTATAATTTTTATTTCTGAGTAAACTTTGTTATGGGTTTAATTTAGGGATATTCAGTAAATATCTAACTAATTGTTTGTCAGTGTAATATATTATTT
>NZ_CALKQY010000021.1:0-34961 GCF_937990675.1 Hoylesella shahii
ATAGCGAGATTACCAACTTTTTAGGGCACTTTTTTATCCCGAACTGGCGTAATAAAATATACTTTTACATAGTTTAGTCCCAAGCATCCTTACACCAACATCTGGAATAAACGTGTTGAAAAGTTGTGTTTACTAAATTTTCTACACCAATAAGCGATACACGCTAACAAACTAGTAACGTCCATCACGGACAGTTCTCCCTTCGATAGTTAGTTGGCGTAACGCCAGCCACCGTTTTAAATGCGCGCACAAAATTAGAATAATCGTTAAACCCACATTTATCGGCCACCTCCCCTAAGCTCATTTGGGGGTTATTGACAAGCAAGTTTTTGGCTTTTTTTATCTTCAGGCGCAAGATATAGGCCGATGGCGTGTAGCCAGTGAGGGCATTTATCTTGCGATAGAACTGTCGAGGGCTCATGCACATCAATGATGCCACAATAGCAACATCAACATCCTTACCGCCACTTATCTGCATATACACCGCACTCGACACCTTAGCAAGAAATCTTAGGTCGACATCTTTGGCGGCAGGCGCCTTAGTATCATCGTCTTTTTTAAACTCGGCCGACATGGTTGCAAACTTCTTTTGCAGCAGTTTGCGCCCTTGTAGCAGTTTGTCGGCCCTAGTGCGCAGTTCGTTGTCATTGAAGGGTTTGGCCAGATAAGCATCTGCACCGGCCTCAATACCCTTAATGCGCGCTTCTTCGGTTATCTTAGCCGTGATGATGATGATGGGCACATGATTAATTATTTCGCTGTTGCGCACCTGTCGGCACACTTCCAGCCCGTCTAAGCCAGGCATCATCAAGTCGGTTACAATTAGGTCGGGCACTAGTTCAAGTGCCTTCTCCAATCCCACCTGTCCATTTTCGGCATAGACCACGGCATATCGGCTATCAAACTGGCCACCGATATAGCTGGCAACATCCTTATTGTCTTCGATAACCAGCACACAACACTCGTTGTTTTCGCCAATGCGGTCGGTGGGGTTATCGCTTTCGTGAGGCAGCAAAGGCTTGCAGTTCTCCGTATTGGGGGTTAGTGGTTTGGTGCAATGGTTGTGGATAGGCACCTTAATAATAAAGGTAGTGCCCTTTCCCTCCTCGCTTTCTACGGTGATTGTTCCTTTCGAGGCATCCATAATCTGCTTAACAAGAGCCAAGCCCACGCCTGTGCCTATCTGCTTCAGCTCGGTGTTGTCTTGATAGAAAGGTTCGAAGACGCGTTCCAAGGCTTTTTTACTAATGCCCTTACCAGTATCGGCCACAGTGACAACAAGTTGTTGGTTTTCGCTTCGCACCAAAACGCTAATTTTGCCATAGGCAGGCGTGAACTTAAAGGCGTTAGAAAGCAAGTTGTTAATCACCTTAACCACATATCCAGGCACAAAATCCATCACAATTTCGTCTTTAGCAAACATCTGTAAATCTATCTTATGGCTTTGTGCATAGTCGTGATAGCTCTCAACAATCATAGCCATAAAGGCCACGATGTTGCCGTTGCGCCAGTCGGGATTGCCCACAGCCGACTTGATTTTGGATATATCGAGCAGTTGGTTGATGAGTGTTAGCAAACCTTCTCCTTGTCGCTCAATCACCTTAGCCGTATCTTTGCAGTTGGTGGCAGTGTCTTTTTGCATATCGCGACTAAGACCTAAAATCACCGTTAGTGGTGTTCTAAACTCGTGCGTGATATTGGTAAAGAAAGTTTCGCGCAAGGCCGCCATTTTCTTTAGGGCCAAATGGTTTCGCCTTTGAATGCGCTGAATGTAGAGAAAGGCTGTCAAAGCACCCAACAGCGTTATAAGGGCCAAGCCCAAAAGGGTGAAGCCCACGTTGCGGGTGCTGCGTTCTTCTTCAAGCGTATGCCTAGCTTTGTCTATCTCGCGCATCTGCCTGTTGCGTTCAATATTAAGACTAATGTTTTGAATGCGGTTCACCTTCTCCATGTTAATCACGCTATCCTGCAACGCTGTAGCCAGTTCGTGCGAAGCCAAGGCCAGTTGGTAATTACCAGTTTCCTTCGCATGCGTGTAATACAAGGAGTGAATATCGGCCAGATGTTCGGTACTTTTAATTCGCTCTGCAATCTCTTTAGCCTTAGCAAGAAACTCCATCTCCTGCGTATCATTGTGTATAATGTGATTAATTCGGGCCAAGGCAATAAGAATATCCAGTGTATGCCACTCGTCTTTCGATGCCTTCATAATCTGATAAGCCTCATCATACTCTTGATGGGCCTTATCATATTGTTTGCGTTTTTCGTGAATAGAGCCATAAAACATATGGCAAAGAGCGATGCCCAGATCGCTATGTCCCAGGGTATTCATCTCCATCGACTTGCGATAATACACGAGGGCCGAGTCTAAAATTCCCTTTTGTTCGAAGATAGAACCAAGATTAGCATAATTAATGGCCTGTCCCACGAAGCTATGAAGTTGTTTTTCGCCCATCAAAGCCAGTCGCAGAGCACTGTCGGCCCGTTCAAAGTTGCCCAGCGTCATGTAGATATTTCCCAAACCATTGAGCGACACCACACGATTTTTCTTTGCAGCAATGGTGGTGTCGGAGTGTTCGTTGCTCAACAACCACGCCCGATAATGATAATCTTGAGCCACATCAAGCACCCCAATACGTCGATAATCAGTACCCACATTATTAAGTGCCTGCACCCATTCGAGTGTATCGCCAATGGCTTCTGCCTGTTGTTGACCCAGGCTATGCATGTTCAGCGCCTCTTCAAATCGGCTTTCATTGCGCAATAGCTTTCCACATTCTCTCAAAGCAACGATACTTCCAAGTTTGTTTCCGCTTGTTTCAAATTGCCGTTGTAACAGGGTTAGCGAGTCGATGTTCTTCACAGGCATTACCAAACTGTCGATTGCTTTTCGCTCGTTTTCGTTGTACGTGGCAACACGTTTGTTGCACGAAGCCAAAAACACAAGGCATGCCACCAATGCCAAAGGCAAAGAGCGCCAAAGGCACTGTGCCTTTGCGTGGGGATTAGCGCAAAGGTTGGAAGCCAATTGTTTATCCTTGTAAAGATGTTGCATAGTCTGAATGATTAGGGGGTGTTAATAGTAGTGGCATTTACATTGCCAAGTCGATTTTCCCAATTACAAAGTTAGGTGTATTTATCGTAGTTTGGTACGCGTTAAACAAAATTTAAGCAATAAATATTATGTGAAAATACGTAAATATGTCATTAGTAACAATTTGAAAGCTAACTAATTAGAGAAATATATGTTCCGACAGTGACAGACGATTTATAAATAAAGATGTCTGATGTTACAACATAAATGTCCGATATAGATACCCATAAGACATAGATATAGTTCTAACTTTGCAACATAAAGGAATAACCCTAAAGAAAGCTATATGGAAAAGCAAGTGAGCAAAAAGCCAACACCCAAGCAAAGGCAGAACATGCAATTCTCGGAAGATAGGTTTGAGCTGCTTGAAATCATTCATGAAATGATAAGCGATGAGCTTGAGCGTAGAGGGATAGCAAATACAAACAATGCAGACGATGCCAAGAAATCGTGTTTGCCTATCATCGAGAAATCTCCTCGCAGCTCGCTTAAAGATACAATGTGTGAAAAGCTAATATCACTACTACTTTCGCGCCATCCACAGAAATAAAACTCAAGGTATAAGCACTAGGCAAAATAAGTGTAATGATAAAAAGGCACTTCTATCAAAGGGCTAGTCTAAAGCTGGTGTAGAAACTTTTAAGCATGTTTGTGGCAATTGTGCATTCGGGCTACAAGCTTAAGAACGTTGGAAACGAATCGGAGAATAAGGTGGAGCAATGATGGTGTGCAATGGTTAATGGCTAACATTGATCAATGACATGCAGAGTTAAATTAGGCAGGAAATAAAACTCAGGCCTTTTAAGAACCATTATCTTCCACTTAAAACGCAAAATGCTTGCAACGCTATCCATTCATTTAAACCTAAAACTAATGTTTTATCGCGTGATATGAACAAACTTAAGTATTAACATTTAATCTTTTAATTTATGGCAGACTCAGATTATGGCAAAGAATTAGCCAGTTTAGACTTTAAAAACCTAATTGGAGGACCGCTGTCGGCTGTGGTTGAAGCACAAGCTATGGCGGCAGAGAGTACAGTCAACTTTATTAAAAACATGGGATTTGACCAAGAGGGGAACCCACAGTATGTAACGTTTAAATATCAAAAAAGTGCCACGCAGGCAGAGGGAGAAGCCAAACAAAGCGATCAAAATGAGATGATGGAAATGCAAGTTCCTTTCCTTACACTCATCCCCATTCCTTTTATTCGCGTAGATGAAGCCACTATCGACTTTAATGCGAAAATCAATGCTATTAACTATTCCACCAAAACATCCGATCATAAGTTTGACGCTGGAAGCGATCGCCGTAAGGGCTTTATTGGGCGTCTATTGGGTATAAAGGCTTCATACTCGTATAAGAGCACCACAAACTCGGGGAATAGGGTGGAACGTACTTTTACCTTGGCTATCCATGTGCGCGCTGTGCAAGATGAAATGCCTGGTGGTATGGAGAAAATTCTTGGCATATTGGAGTCGTCGATTCGCGACAATATGGTGACAAGACAAGCTGCCGGGGTAGAGAAAAAGTAAAGAGATGAAGTAAAAAGGTAAACAAAAAACTTTATCAATCTCTATACTTACTTCCCATTTTGTTCGGCAGGCATCGTGCTTGTTTATATTTGAACAACTTTTACCTGCCGAACACTTCATTATTCTTTCTTTATAAATATTGCAACGCTATGATAGAACTAAGCGATTTTTTAGGGAATATCCTCTCACAAGTTAGCGAAGCTCGCAAACACGCCGATGAAGCAAGTATAGCATTGGCAGAATATTATGCACAAGACAAGCTCTTGCGCTGTCTTCCTGTGCCACGTGTGCGCCTTCCTAATATTGAGCTCACAATACCTGTGGCGATAAAAGAGGTGAAACACAAAACGGCTTATAACCCATATCCTGGCTTACCGAAAAAGGAAATTGTACGAACTATCTTCCGTACGATGTACACTGAAGAAAGCAGGCGCAATGAAGAGTTACCCAATAGACTTCCCAAAGGCTTTATTACCATTAACAAAAAGCTTATCCAAAACACCGACAAACTGAGTGCTCAATTACGAAAATCTAACGAAGTAGACGCGAATGTGCTGGATGATTATCTAGACAACTGTATTAAAAAGGCTTCAAAAATAATGAAACCATCACAGAGAGGGGATATAAAGAATATCACTCAACTGAAGGCACGCTTAAAAAAAGAACTGCTTGATATTATCCCCATGCGCCAAGGAATGCTGTCTAACCTGGGTATCACTGTACAAACCAACGAGATAAAAGAACTTGACGTGGCAGGTGGGCAGACTATTACAATGAAGCTTTTTATTAAAGAAGATTCCTTTGAACTGGTAAGAAAGAATGAGGAAGGCAACGACAACAACGTGAAAGGGAAGGAGCTAGACAATTATTATATTGCATTAGAGTGACGATTAGCACCAAACATCTTTTGTTATGAAACATTCCATTACCCTATTTATTGATAAAGCAGAGGAGATGATAAGGGAGGTGTCTGATATTGCTAACTTGAGTAACGACAACATCTCTAACTTTGCACACGCCCTTGAGCTGTGGTTGATAAAAGCCGAACAATTATTTAAAGAATACAACCATGGCGAACAGGCGTTATTGGCTGCTGTGAGACCCTCGGTGATATTAGCAGGATGCGCCGGAGCTATTGATACAAATGATGCTATAACGGGCAGAAGAAAAAGACGAAAAGCCTTACTTGCAGAGTATCTAAAACAAAGTGTAGACTTCTTTTATAGGCCGTATGCACGAGAAAAAGAAAAGGTGGACGAGGCAAACGATATCGTAAGACAGGTGGTTCTTGTTGCATTGCAAACTGGTTTGCTCAACAATGTGTCTTTGACTTTACCTATCAAAGCAGAGCAATTGGTAGAAATTCAAAACTTGCTCTATACCGATGACGAACTGAGTAAAGGTATTAACCGTACATTGGCCATCATTGCTTATCCCGATTTGCTACGACTCATCGACCTAAATCTTACAAATGTGCTTTCTGGCATTCGATATTCTAGATAGATTTCTTAGTCTTTTAAGGCCTAAACTTAGGTGTTCTTACACTAAAACATTGCAAAAATACACTTACTATTACGCAGGGAATTGTGGAGACGTTTTTAAATTGGCTGGGGTAGGAATTATTGTTCCTAACCCAGTCTTTCTGTTTTTTTGAATGGCGAAATACATTTAAGTTCTATAACCCCAATTGTTTCTACTTTATAAAGACAACTATTTACATCAAAAGCATATTAAAGGTCATTCGTATCAGAGGTTGAAAAGATTGCCTGTGACAACCATTGTAGTTATTGTAAACAACGTATGCTATTTTGAACGCACAATTAAAAGACACCCACTGTCGTAAACTATGGTTTACCGAGAAAATGAGCGGAGGCGAGATTAAGAGCAACAAAAACACTTTGCGCCTAAAAAACTGCAAAAATCGCTAATGCAACGACCTTTCAGTATGCTTTGTTAATATCTGTTTACATAAATCCATCGCGCACGATATTTATTTAAATGGCGTTAAATATTAAATTACATCGCTTGCGATATTAAATTAAAAACCTACCTTTGCATTGTAAATCAGGAAACTTAAGGGTGCGGCTAGGTGGCCTCTTTATGGCTCGCTAACTTGCTAACAACAAAACCTAACCAGTAGTGACCTTACATTGAGTGGCATTGGCCTTGCTTTAAACTTGTTTTGGCTTTTCATACACTCGGCCTCACACCTTTAACGTTTTTCTTTCACAACAACACATTTATAACACATACAACTATGGCAAAGATTTTTGATTTTAATCTGCAAGACAAAAGTGGCAAAGAGGTGAGCCTCGAACGTTACAAAGGTAAGGTGCTGCTAGTGGTGAACACTGCAACAGGTTGCGGTTTTACTCCCCAATACGAAGAACTGGAGGCGATGTACAAGCGTCTAAAGGATAAAGGACTTGAAATTTTGGATGTGCCTTGCAACCAATTCGGTCACCAAGCTCCTGGAAGCGACGCAGAAATCGGCGAATTTTGCACCCTTAAGTTTGGTGCTAGCTTCCCCCAATTTAAGAAAAGCGATGTAAACGGTGCTAACGAATTGCCACTGTACAAATGGCTAAAGCAACAAAAACCTTATGCTGGCAATGCCTACGAAGAGAAGTTGGCTGCTATCATGGAGGACCTTTATAACAAGGCTAACAGCGAACCGCGCAAGAAAGACGACATTCAATGGAACTTCACCAAGTTTGTTGTTGACCGCAATGGCGATGTAGTGGCTCGATTCGAACCCACACAAAGCCTCGAAGAGGTGGTGAAGGTGGTTGAAGCGCTTCTATAATTAACGCCATTTGCTGGTGCCGAGTGTTGCTTACAGTGCCTTTTGATAGGCGAGAGGCACGACTTAGACCTGCAAAACACATAGCTTTTAAAGGATAGTGGGGAGGGAAATCGCGCTCTCTTGCTATCCTTTTGCTTGCATTTCACACCCACCATTTTATAAAAACATATCACAACGCATAACGATGGCATACGAAGAAATAAAGCTGCAAAACCAAATTTGCTTTCGACTGTACACAGCTTCGCGATTAATAACCCAGGCCTACGAACCTTTTTTGCGCCCTCTTGGCATTACCTATACGCAATATCTGGTGCTGATGGTGCTTTGGGAAACCGACGACCTGCCTGTTAACGACATTGGCAAACGCTTGCTTTTGGGGGTTAACACCATGTCGCCACTTATCAAACGTATGGAGGCGATGGGGCTACTTGCTCGTCGCGAGAGCGCCACCGACAAGCGACAACAAATTGTTTTCTTAACGCCTAAGGGTAAAGCACTCGAACATCAGGCGGCTACAATCCCTTCTTGCATGGTAAACAATCTGCAATCGTGCAACATCCAAACGGAGCAGCTCACCGATATTGTGCCCATTCTGGACGAACTAATTTTTAATCTTTCGGCCAAAGAAAGTAAACAAGGCGCTGAATAACACGCCTATTGTCTTGGCTCTGCCCCACCCTGTGATGTAAAGTGTATGTGTTTGGCGCAATAAGTTGTAGGTAATGCCCAAACAATGAGCGATGAAATGGGAGGTTTTAGGAGGATTTTAACAACACTAAATTCGCCCGCCCACTCCCTTTTGGCCAGGAAAACATCGTGGTTTGATAATAAACGACAGGAAAAAAGCGATGCGTTACGAAGCAAAACAAGGAGTAAGAGCAGGCAAAATATAGGCTTTTTGCGCCCCACTCGCCTTGAATGGGTGGCGCAAAAAGGATAGGACGCTAAGTTATATTACAGAATTTGAACGAAGGTCTTAACCATGAAAGCCACAAATAGTAAGCAATGAAGCAGACAGATTAACCATTACATCACATCACTACTTGCAATTGGGGCGTTTAGGGCTTAAATTTCATTAGCCTCATCGCGTTAACCACAGCTAACAGAGCCACACCACTATCGGCAAAAACGGCTTGCCAGAGCGTGGCAATACCAAACAAACCCAGTGCCATAACCAGCAGTTTAACACCAATGGCAAGTGCAATATTTTGCCAAACGATGGCGCGCGTGGCGCGAGCAAGGCGCAAAGCATGAGCCAAACGCGAGGGCTGGTCGGTTTGCAACACCACATCGGCTGTCTCAATAGCCATATCGGCACCCCTTGCACCCATGGCAACACCCACATCACTGATGGCCAACACAGGTGCATCGTTGATGCCATCGCCCACGAAAGCCACTTTTCTACCTTGCTTTTGTAACGTTTCGATGCGCATTGCCTTATCTTGGGGCATCAAATCGCCCATGGCTTGCTCAAGTTGTAGCTCGTCGGCCACTTTATCAACCAATGCTTGCTTATCGCCAGAGAGCATCTCCACATGGCTTATTCCTAAGAGATTAAGCATCTCGATGGCCTCTTCGGAATCGGGTTTAATCATGTCGGCCAGTAAGATACAACCGATGAAACGGTCGTTTTTGGCACATGCCACGATGGTTTCGGGTATGGTTTGCAACTCTTCGGGATAGCTAATACCGTGCTTATCCAGCAAACGCAGTGTGCCAGCGAGCCATCTTTCGCCCTCGACAACAGCCTTTAAACCCAATCCGGCGAGGTTTTCGGCATCTATTTTTGGTCCATCGCCATAACTTTTTACTATGGCTTGGGCAATGGGATGCGTGCTGCTTCGCTCCATAGCCACCACAGTTTGCAGGTCTTGGGGCTGTAGTTGCAGGATTTGTCGCACGCCAAATTCACCCGTAGTGAGCGTACCTGTCTTGTCGAACACCACCGTATCAACGGCCGTTAGTGCATCAAGACTGTTTCCACCCTTAAACAACACGCCCATGCGCGAAGCACTACCTATGCCTGCAAAATAACTTAAGGGAACACTAATAACCAATGCACAGGGGCAAGAGATAACCAAAAACACCAACGCGCGATGCAACCATGTGGCGAAATGATATTCATACGTGGGTGAGAACTGAGCATAAAGCCATGGCAAAACCACGGTGAAAAGAGCAAGAAGAATAACAACAGGGGTGTAAATGCGCGCAAAACGGCGGATGAAGAGCTCGGTTGGGGCTTTGCGCTCGCTGGCTTCTTCCACCATTTTAAGTATTCGTGTTAGGGTACTTTCGCTTTGTGGGCGCGTCACTCGGAGCGTAGCAGTGCGCTCAAGGGCAATCATTCCAGCCAACACTTCGCCAGCATGTCTCATTTGTCGGGGCAAACTCTCGCCCGTAAGGGCTGCTGTGTCGAAGCTAAGAAAAGCATCACGCTGGTCGTCGGGCAACAACAGTTCGCCATCTAAGGCCACTCGCTCGCCTGGTAGCACCTCGATAACATCACCCACATTTACTTCTTCGGGGGCAACAAGCACTTGTTGCATGACATTTTTTTCGCCATTCCATCGCTGCAATCGCACATATTCAGGTCGATAATTGGTTAAACTAGCAATGTTATGCCGCGCCTTATCCACAGCCAGGTCTTGAAGTGCCTCGCCAATGCAGTAAAGTAACATCACTGCCACAGCCTCTGGATATTCGCCAATGGCAAAAGCACCCACGCAAGCCACACTCATCAGCATAAATTCGCTGAACACTTGGCCGTGCAGAGCATGTTCTATGGCCTCGTGCATCACGCCCAACCCAACGGGAAGGAAGGCCACAATGTACCAAAGCAGTTGCACCCAAGGCGATGCAAACCATGATAGGTCTATGCAATGAATGACCATTCCAGCCACTAAGAGCAAACTCGAGAGTAAGGGTTGCCACCATTTTGATTTTTCTTCGTGATGATATTCGCACATGATATGGAGTTTTTAGTTTACAAATCAAGCTAGAATAACTAGCTGGAGTTATTATTCTAAATGTTCTATTTGTACTAGAGTTACTTATATTCCTAGTTATTCTAGTTACTACGATGCAAAGTTAAGGGTTAAAACATGCAACCTAGTTGCATTTTTTAGTATCTTTGCATTATGACAGAAGACTTTGACATTAGAGACGAGCGAACGATGCCCAGCGAACGCGAGTTTGAAAACGCCTTGCGACCACCGAAATTCCAAGATTTCAGCGGTCAAAACAAGGTTGTAGACAACTTAGAAGTGTTTGTAGAAGCTGCTAAATATCGCGGCGAACCGCTCGACCACACCCTTCTACACGGCCCTCCAGGACTGGGAAAAACTACGCTTAGCAATATCATTGCTAACGAATTGGGCGTGGGATTTAAGATAACAAGTGGCCCAGTGCTGGATAAACCAGGCGACTTGGCTGGCATTCTCACATCGCTAGAACCCAATGATGTGCTCTTTATCGACGAGATACACCGACTCTCGCCCGTGGTAGAGGAGTATCTTTACTCGGCAATGGAAGACTATCGCATAGATATCATGATAGACAAAGGCCCTTCGGCTAGGTCGATTCAGATTGATTTGAACCCGTTTACGCTTATCGGAGCCACCACGCGCAGCGGTTTGCTTACTGCTCCACTGCGTGCACGCTTTGGAATTAATCTGCATTTGGAATATTACGACCCCGAAACACTGGCACGTATCATCAAACGGTCGGCCCGAATACTGAATGTTCCCATCGACGACGAGGCTGCAATGGAGATTTCAAGACGCTCAAGAGGCACGCCCCGTATTGCCAACGCTCTGCTTAGACGTGTGCGCGACTTTGCTCAAGTGAAGGGGAACGGAAGCATCGATATGGTTATCGCCCGACTATCGCTCACCTCGTTAAACATCGATCAGTATGGTTTGGACGAGATTGATAATAAGATTTTGCTCACCATCATTGATAAATTTAAGGGCGGACCCGTTGGTGTGAGCACCATCGCAACAGCTATTGGCGAAGATGCGGGTACGCTTGAAGAGGTGTACGAACCTTATCTTATCATGGAAGGTTTTATTAAACGCACCCAAAGAGGTCGCATGGTAACCGAACTGGCTTACCAACACCTGGGCAGAAACATGTACTTGAGCAACGCTAAAGAGCCTGGTTTGTTTGATTAAACTTGTCGCTAATTATCGTTAAAGCCTTTGAACTGTGTTTAATCCATCCATCGCTTAATGTTTTAATAAACTTATTGTATTGGTATAACAGAACAATTTGCAACAAAATGGTTAACAAAAGAACAGCAAATTGACTGTTATATGTAGACAAATTGACGAGTAGACGGGTGAAGAGGCTTATTTATCGCCAATCACCACATCTACTCGTCAATCATTTTTATGGTTTAACGCGTAAAAAAATCATGCTTTAAGCCATTAATTGGTTAACTTGTAACCATCGAATTACAATCCCATTTCCTTCAAAAGACGGTCGGCATGTCCCCATTTATCCATCATGAAGAGCATGTAACGAATGTCTACACCGATGCAACGAGCCAAATGCGAGTCGAAAAGGATGTCGCTCGACAAGCTATCCCAGTTGCCATCGAAGGCCAAACCAATAAGTTCGCCTTTGCCATTGAACATGGGCGAGCCACTATTTCCGCCCGTAATATCGTTATTGGTGAGGAAACAAAGGTGCATGTTATGGGTGTTTTTATCGGTGTAACGACCAAAATTCTTCGATGAAAGCAATTGTTTCATGATGGGTTCTGCCTCATAGTCAACATTGGTTTTGGCCTTATCCATCTTCTCTACAATACTTTCGGGAGTGGTGTAATAACCCAATTCTCTGCCGCCGATGGAAAATCCCTTCACCTGTCCGTAGCTTAGACGCATGGTAAAGTTAGCATCCGAATAGTGGGGCATATCTTCTTCCATGCGCAATTTGGCAGCACAGAGATAGCGTTCTTGTGCCTCGATGGTGTCGTTGATGGCACCCATGCCCTCGGTAAGGTCGTAATAAATGTCCATAATGTCTTGCCCAAAGCGCACACCAGGGTCTTCTTTATAAGCCTTGGTATTGAAGAACAGCTTAGCACCTTTCTTCATAACGATAGAACGAGCATACAAATCATCAACAAAACGCTGGTAATCGCCACCAAAACGCTGGTCGATAGTGGCATAGAATTTGGGCAAATAGCGATGGCCCACATGCTCGCGATAGTTCTTTAGCAACACAGCCAACACCTCTTTATCTAGTGCTGCATCCCATTCGTTGCTGTTATCGGCAAACTCATGATATTGCTTTGACGCAGGTTTTTTAGGTCCTTTCACTTCCAAACCGCCCATAGCAAGGCGCATGGCACGCGTTGCAAGTTCGTTGGTACGACGGAATGTCTCCAACCAATAATAGCGCGTACGCACACGGTCGAAGCGTTTTTCGTAATAAGAAGCAAGCTTATCAAAATCGAGTTTTCCTTTGAGATAGCCCGTTGAGTCTTGCCATTGACGCAAACGAGCCTCGTAATCGCGTTTCTGTTGCACCAAACCGATTGAGTCGATGCACTTGTTCATACCCAATGAGTTCTTCCAATAGTTGGCACTTTGCGCAAATTTAGAGTCGTATTTGATACGAACGGCTTCGCTTGCACGCATGTGTCGGCGCATCACATCTTGCTTAACGCCGCGCACTTGTGCACGTGGAGTGTTCTCGCAATCGCGTCTTTCGATGATGCCATAACTTGAGATATAACGGCTAGTACTACCAGGATAACCCATGGTCATAGCGAAATCGCCTTCTTTATAGCCATCTAGTGAGATGGGAGCCCAATGTTGTGGACGATAAGGCACATTGTCTTTAGAGTACTCGGCGGGACCGTTTGTCGCGGGATTAGCATAAATTCTGAACACAGCAAAGTCGCAAGTTTGACGTGGCCACATCCAGTTATCGGTTTCACCGCCAAATTTTCCCATCGACTTGGGTATGGTAAACACCAATCGAAGGTCGTTGAAATCTTGATAAACTGTGGCATAGAAGCTGTTTCCTTCATAGAATGGGTCTATCGAAACACGCAATGTCTTATCCAACTTACGTACCGAATCGGTGAGAACGGTTTGCAACGAGTCTACCAAAAACGTTTTCTTGCTTTGCGAAGCCTTTTCATATCCGCAGGCCATTAGTCGCGAAGTGATGTCTGCTTGCGACTTCATGAAGCTTACAAACATGTCTTTATTGGGCAGTTCTTCTGCAAAAGTCTTGGCATAAAAGCCGTTCAACATGTAGTCGTGTTCTACTGTTGAATGGCTACGAATGGCTTCGAAACCACAGTGGTGGTTGGTAAACACCAATCCATCTGGCGAAACCACCACACCCGAACAATAACCCGAAAAGTTCACCACTGCGTTTTTGATGGCGTCTTTACTTTTGTAGATGTCTGAATAAGGCAGTTTAAAGCCTTCGGCCTGCATCTGTTGGTACACTGCTTGCGGCAGATTGTACAGCGTCCACATGCCTTCGTCGGCCTTCGCCGTTGCGAATGCCACAAGGGTCGCTAAGATAAATGTAATTTTCTTCATATTTATTTGAATTAATGTATTTGTAAGGAGGAAAGGAGATTAGCCGTTTGCTTTGTTGCTCTATGGCTACCTATCTTTTTAACTTGCCAACTTGTTACCTCATCAACCCACAAAGCTAATCACTCCCCTCTCCATTTGGAGAGGGGTTGGGGGTGAGGCTTTACAAAGCTAATCACTCCCCTCTCTCTTTGGAGAGGAGTTGAGGGTGAGGCTATTTATTTCCTCTTCAAATCCCACTTCCATATATGGCCGATGAAAAGCAGCACCAAAACAGTGTTCACAGCCAATGCAACGGGAATGGAAAAATGCGTATTGGCATAGTTCATCCCCATATAGAACAGAACCGTTATGCCCACATACACACCAATACTCATCAGCGGATAAGCGATGGGATATTTGCGTTGCCCCACGATATAGCTCAAAACCATAGCCGTGGCGTAACCTGCAAAGCCAGCCCAAGCACAGGCCATGTAGCCATAACGCGGAACGAACAATACGTTGATGGCAATGAGCACCACACAACCAATACCTGAGAAGTAGGCACCCCAAATGGTTTTGTCTACAAGTTTGTACCAAAACGACAGGTTGAAGTAAACGCCCATCATGATTTCGGCTGCCATAACAATGGGCACTACGCGAAGTCCTTCCCAGTAATCGCGCCCGATGAAATGGCGAAAAACATTGATATAACCCACCACAACGAGAAATGCCAGCAGAGTGAAGATAATGAAATACTTCATGGCTTTGGCGTAAGTATCACGATTGTCTTTGTCTTTCGCCTTGCCAAACACAAATGGTTCGTAGGCATAACGAAAGGCTTGCGTTATCATGGCCATAATCATAGCTATCTTACTTGCTGCTCCGTAAATGCCCAACTGCATGTGTGCATCATTTCCTTTATATATATAAGGGAACAATATCTTATCGGCTGTTTGGTTAAGTATGCCTGCTATGCCCAATACCAAGATGGGCCAGCTATACGAAAGCATACGTTTGAGCAGGGCTTTATCAAAAACGTAGGCGAAACCGCGCAACTCTTTATAGAAACAGAAGGTGATGCTAGCCGTACAAACAAGGTTGATGTAGAAGGCGTAACCTGCACCAACGCTTGGCGAATAAATAAGGTTCACCCATTGATGTCCTCCTTCGTAAAGGGCTGGCAACAGCAGATAGTAAATCAAATTGAGCGAAATATTGCTGCCAACGAAGAGCAATTTGAGGGTGGCAAACTTGATGGGACGTTTTTGATAACGAAGATAAGCAAACGGTATGCACTGAAATGCATCGATGGCTACCGTCGTGGCCATCACCCAAATGTAAGAGGGATGGTCGGCATAACCCATTGCTTGGGCGATGGGATGCAAGAATAGCACCACCATTGCGATGAAAAGGGTTGAAGTGAAACCCACGGAGAGCAGGATGGTGGAATATACTCGTTGCGGATTTTCGTCGCTCTTATTGGCGAAACGAAAAAAGGTGGTCTCCATTCCATAGGTCAATAGCACCAAGAAAAGGGCCGTATAGGCATACAGATTGGTGATTACTCCATAACCTCCGCTTACCGATGTTATCTTTATCGTATAAAGCGGTACTAACAGATAATTGAGAAAACGACCCACAATGCTACTTAAGCCGTAGATGGCCGTGTCTTTAACCAAAGATTTTAAATTTGCCATTATTAAAAGAAAAGGTAAGATATTAATATCGCTGCCACCACTCCTGCTAGGTCGGCAAGAAGACCACAGGTCACAGCGTGGCGCGTATAGCGTATGCCCACGCTACCGAAGTAAACGGCGAGCACGTAGAAAGTGGTGTCGGTGCTTCCTTGGAAGATGCAACTAAGTCTACCAACAAACGAGTCGGCACCATAAGTAGACATCGTATCAATCATAATACCACGCGCACCTGCTCCCGAAAGGGGCTTCATCAGCGCCGTGGGTAATGCCTCGATGAAATCGGTGTTTATGCCCAGCAAGCCCACCAACCAACGAATACCATCTACAAGCAAGTCCATTGCACCCGAAGCACGAAACACTGCCACGCCCACAAGTATGGCCACGAGGTAAGGAATGATGCGAACAGCCGTTTGAAATCCATCTTTTGCACCTTCGATAAAGGTGTCGTAAACGTTCACTCGCTTACAAACACCAGCCACAATAAAGGCCACAATAATTCCCATCAGTAGCATATTGGCCACCGTGGTACTCACTAAGTTCATCGTTTCTTTATCCATTCGCCCGAAAATCCATATTATTCCGGCAACAATGGCACAGGCAACAAATAGCCCGATGAGTGTTTTGGGCTTTAAGAGATTGATTTTTTGGTAAATGCTGGTAATGATTATACCAGCCAAAGTAGAAAAGAAGGTGGCCAGAAGTATGGGGATAAACACATCTGTGGGTTGCGCTGCACCCAACTGGGCACGATAAGCCATGATGCTAACGGGTATCAACGTTAGTCCTGATGTATTGAGCACCAAGAACATAATCATGGGGTTAGAGGCGGTGTCTTTCTTTGTATTGAGCGTTTGCAGCTGCTCCATGGCCTTCAGTCCTAAAGGCGTGGCTGCATTATCAAGACCTAACATGTTGGCAGAGATATTCATAAAGATGCTTCCCGTTACGGGATGTCCTTTTGGAATATCGGGAAATAGGCGTGTGAATACCGGACTTAATGCGCGAGCCAATGCGTTTACCACGCCCCCGCGCTCGCCTATTTTCATCACGCCGAGCCATAGAGAGAGGATGCCCGTTAGTCCTATCGAGATTTCGAAGGACTTCTTTGACATCTCGAATGTGCTATCCATCATGGCAGGAAACACTGTTGCGTCGCCCGTAAACAGCAACTTTATCAGTGCAACCACGAAGGCCACGAGGAAAAAGGATATCCAAATATAGTTTAAAACCATTGTTTACTTGATATTTTCTTATTGGGTGGATGCGATTTTGCGCATCGTGAATGGGGGCTTCGCCCTTTGGCGCACGATGTTTTTTATCTTTGCGCCTAAAGTTAATAGTCTTGACGGCTATACTTTGGGGTGAAAGGCTTCTGCCTTGTGCCACTTTTGCCCCATTTGCACGACACCACGCCTCCATTTGAGGGCCATTTTGTCGATGCAATGGGGCAAAAAGGGCGATATCAAACCATGCCGACAGCTTTTTATTCGCTGCTAGTCGTGGGGTTGCTCTACCCAAACAAAGTCTAACGGTTGTTTCTTCCGTGTTCGCGTTGTTCCTTTATCTGCTTCACTTGACGGGCAAGGTCGGCATAATGTAGGGCGTTGATGCCTGTGGCCGATTGCGCTTGCTCTTTAAGATAAGCCTCTACCTTGTCTAGATGTTGGGCCACATAAAGACGGGCATCGGTGTTAAAGGCTGGTGCTCCAGCAGCAGTTTTTTCTTTATCTTCGGGGTTGAGTATGCTGTTCAGGCGTTCCACGTAGTTGCGTTGCAAGGTTCTTCTACTGCTGTTCTTCAGTTCTTGCGATGCGTTGAGTGGCGTCCATACTTTATCGAAGAGGTCGTTGAGATAGTTTTCCAAACGATAGGCCTTGCTCGAAGCCTGCGAATTGTTGTAGACGGCATTGAGCAAACCCAGCGAGAGCATTGAGTTGAGGGCCACAGATTGCATCTTGGATATCTCGTTGTTGGCATCTACACCGGTTTTTGCCGTTAAGTCGGCGGGATAAAGCCACAATGGGGCGTCGAACACCTGGCGACCAAAATAGTCTATTGCTGCCTTTTGCTTCTCTGCTGGTACAATTTCGTAGGGCAATGTGCCTGGCATGTTGTTGATATAACGGCCTCCGATGTTCTTTGCCACGTGTCCAAAGTAACGCGAGAACTGTTGTCTCACAGCCGTGTACATCTCTCTAAGGTCGTCGTATTGGTCGTTGTCCTGACGTGTCCATTGTGGTAGGTTGGCAATAACGCGCTGCAGGTTTTTCACGCCATAGTCGCTAGCCTTCACATTGTCGTCGCCCAGGTCTTCGCGTTGTGCTCTGGGGTCTTCGTTTGTACCCTCACCGCCAAACCATAGTCGTGGATTTTTGGCTAGTATAGCGGTGGTTTCGGTCATCAGCTTCTCCTTTTCGGCCAGTTCGTCTTTAAATTCTGGGCGATATTGATAGCCCCATTTAATGGCCCATTTGTCGTAATCGTTCACGCGTGGGAACAATCCACGTTCGCTAATATTATCTTCGGGTTGTGCCACATAGTTAAATCGGGCATAGTCCATGATTGAAGCGGTGTGTCCATGCTTTTCTACCCACGCCTTATCGCGAAGCTTTTCAACGGGTGTGGCATAACTAGCGCTCATGTTGTGGCGTAGTCCAAGGGTGTGACCCACCTCGTGCGACGACACGAATCGTATCAGCTCGCCCATCAGTTTATCATCGAATTCCATTTTCCTAGCACGCTTGTCAAGCGGTCCGCATTGCACCATATACCACTTTGTGAGCAAATTCATCACATTATGAAACCAGCAGATGTGGCTTTCGATGATTTCTCCGCTGCGTGGGTCTTTCACATGAGGGCCGTAAGCGTTCTCGGCTTCTGATGGCAGATAACGCACCACGTTGAAACGGGCATCGTCTAGACTCATTGAGGGGTCGTTAGTGGGCCATTCTTTACCTTGAATGGCATTCTTAAAGCCTGCTGCTTCGAAAGCCACATTCCAGTCGTTGATACCTTTAATGAGGTAAGGCACCCACTTCTTGGGTGTTGCGGGGTCGATATAAAACACGATTGGCTTAACGGGTTCAACCAGTTCGCCACGCTGATAGCGTTTCACATCTTTTGGAACGAGTTTAAAACGCGCGATAAACATTTCGCGCTGACTCTTGCGTTGCTCGTCTGAGAAGATGGTGTAAGGGTAAGCAAAGTAGCCCACTCGTGTGTCCCATATGCGTTTACGCATAGGAACCTTGGGCAATTCCACGATAGAGGTGTTGAGCGCTAGGGTTATCGAACCTGTTCCCGAAGCCCTTACAAAACTAGGGGATGCGCCATAAGTGCGCGTTGTTTGCACTTCGATGTTGATGGGATAAGTCTTTACGGTGTCTATAAAAGTGCGGTCGGGCATCTGTCCGCCAATCTTTGTCTTTTCAAACAGCGTTCTGTTAATACCCACAATATTGTTATCGCGTACAAAAAAGCCTGTTACCTCGATGAGGTTCATGCCTTTTTGGGGATTTCCAGCCACAATAGGGAATGCAGCAACGATAGGGTCGGTGGTGCTTTGTTTCAGCGATAGGTATATTCTATCTTTCTCGTTGGCTTCTTGTGTGCGTACAAATGTGCGCAAAAGCATGGTTTTATCGTCGCGTTTTTCAAAGTAAATGGCGTCTTCGTTAACCATCTCACCGCTGAATTTTCCAAATCCTTGGGGCACGCTTGCAAAGCGGGTAACGGCCATAAAGTAGCGTCCCACCATACTGTCGTGCATCTCAAAATACCATTTGTCTTTGATATGTCTCACAGTAAACAGTCCTTTCACCACCGTTCCGCTGTCTTTCATCAGTCGTTCGTAATCGGTTTCTTTTTTCGGTGGCGTAGGCTTTACGTTCATAGGCATTGGCTTCTTGGCCTTTGTCGTGTCTACTTTGGCAGTTTGTGAGGTACTGTCTTTCTGCACTTTTATGGCAAAAGCGCTCTTTGCCTGTGCTTGATAGCCAAGCGCCAAGGCCACCACAAGACAACCAATCGTTTTGTTAATCCCCATAATTTGTTTTGAATGTTTGTATATGTTCATGTTGATTTGGGCGAACAATCCATGTTGTCCGCCCTTTTTGTTCTACAAAGATAGCCATTTTTGTACAAACAATCGCGCCTTGCCTTGCTTGTCAAGGGATTAGGTGCTGGAGATGCTATTCGGTGTGGGGGCTGTTGCTTCATTTTTTACCACCTTGCAGCAATGGTTTTACCGATGAATTGGGCTATTTTTTGCATTCATCGCAACGGGATAAAATATAAGCTGCTGTTTTATGTAAACAATATTTAACTTTTTAAACTTACCGAATTAACATTCATGCTGGCCGCTTGATGGCCTCTTTGGCTCTGCTTGGGTGCGATGCAATGTTTAGATGGCAAGCATACTGGGATGGATTAGTAAAGTGACCATTCACTATGTGTGTCGCTGGCGCTTGGCTTTGCTGCTACACTTATGGGCGAGTAATAACACAAATGGCACTGATTATGCCTTTTTGCTCAACATGAGTACTAGCAATGCACTGGTATTCTTAACCCCGTGTTTGACAAATCTGCGCCCTCGGTCAGGGTTTTGCTACCCTCTACAGCAGGGCTTTACTCGCCTTATAAGTAGTTTGCAAACGCTAGTTCTATATATAAATACTTCTCTCGATTGGCAGTAAGGGCCTTGCAGATTGTTTTGATGTTGTGGTCTAACGCTGTTTCTTTGCGGTTTATATGGTTTAATGATTGGAGGGGGCGCGAATATTGTAAATTATTCGGCATAGATTTTAACATTATGAGTGGCTTTTTTCTAACCAACGGCCCACTCGACCGCAAATATTCGATTCTCGCGAGCGTTTCGTTTGGCCAAAAACAACCTAAGCCAGAAGAGGTAAATAAAACGAATTTTCGAAGAATAATACCGCGTTTTGCATTAATTTTCGTGTGTTTTGCAGCAAAACGCAGTGCTAAATGCACCAAAACGCAGTGCTAACTCCTACTAAACGCAGTGCTAACTCCTACAAAACGCAAGGCTAAATGGTGCTAAACGCAGGGCTAAATGGTGCTTTTTACTATTCCTGGAGAGGGCTAGAAGCATTGAAATGCTACTGATTTTACTTCTTCCTGGGGTAAAAAGTGGGCTAAAATAGGCCTTTTTAGTGGTAAAAAGCTGTTTTTGGGGCGATGAAAAATCGCGAGTTGGCGACCAAATAGAAGCGCTAAATGGTGCAAAATGCAGATTTCGTGCTCAAAATTGCCGTAAAACGAAGAGGCAACAGACTGAATTTGGGGTAAAATGCATGCTTTTTGGCTGCTTTTTTGTCTAGAAGGGGTCGGCTGGCAAGGTGTGTTATGTAAAATTTTATTACCCTATTTAACCATAGGGGTATGCCGAATGTATTTTCTTTATCCAAGTTTGGGATTTAGGATGGGTTTAAACTCAACGCCATCTTGCCAGTTGAAGTACATGTTGTGGTATGCCCAATACGCTATTTGAGGACTTTAAACTCATCAATACATACTTAAGTTGGCACGATTTCTAGAAAAGGGATGAGGGCAAGATATATAGAAGTAAGAAAAATCACCACAAAAATGGCTAAAATTTCGCTTCAAACACACAACACAAAATGGCACAAAACTACTGGATTTAGAAGCATAATTCTGCACAAACCACCAAATTCGGAGCGAAAAGCCTAAAAACCACGCTTTTTTGAGTATGCTATTTAACATAAAAATCAGTAGTATAAACTCTGCTTTCTAACACCATTTGCTTGATAAAAAATAAACGATGGAATGGTGAAAAAATATTGATTGTAGTGCGATTATGGTTATAAAAATAATAACAATAAAGGAAAACAGAACAATATATGTTGCGAAATAATTACAATAAAATTGGCCTAAAAATTTGGTTATCAATTGAGAATAGCCTATTTTTGCAAAAAGTAGGTCGCAATCGGAACGCTACTACAAGCATATGCACCACGACTCGGCGCGATGAAACCGACTGGGAGACGTAACTTGATTACTGGTTAACTGGTCAACTCTTCCACTTGTATGAACGTCTTCACTTGCCTACCACAACCAATGCTTGCCCTTAATGGCAAAAGGGGGCGAGCAATAAGAACAAAAAAAGATGTAATTGCCACTTGAATTGCGCATGAAAGTAGGTCTTTTTACAGGAAGTTTCGATCCCTTCACCATCGGACACCAGTCGATTGTGGCACGTGTGTTGCCGCTTTTCGATAAAATGGTTATCGGTGTTGGCGTAAACGAACGCAAACAATGCATGTTCAGCAGTGAAGAAAGGGTGAATGCCATCGCCCAACTTTATGCCGACATCCCCTCCGTGGAGGTGCGTGCATTCAACGATTTGGCCGTAGATTTCGCCCAAAGGGAGGGGTCGTGGTTCTTCGTTAAAGGCGTGAGAAGCGTGAAAGACTTTGAATACGAACGCGAACAAGCAGACATTAACCGAGCCTTAGGCGGCATAGAAACATTGCTGGTGTTTGCCCAACCGCAACATGCTAGCGTTAGTTCGTCGCTCGTTAGGGAGCTTATTCACTTTGGTAAAGATGTCTCGATGTTTCTACCAAAGAAAGAAAAGTAAACCCAAGAAGAAGTAAAATTTATGATTACATATAACACTGACGGCGTTAAAATGCCGAAAATAAAAAGGAAAGAAACCTCTGCTTGGATAAAAGCTGTGGTTAAATCCTATGGAAGAATGGTGGGAGAAGTGGGATATATGTTCGTAGACGATGAGAAAATCTTGGAAATAAACAAGGAATATCTGCAACACGACTACTATACGGACGTTATCACATTCGACTACGATGAAGACGACGTCGTTAATGGCGACATCGTTATCTCGCTCGACACCGTAAGAACAAACGCTGAATTGTTCAACAAGGCGTACGAAGACGAACTCTACCGTGTTATCATTCACGGAATTCTTCACCTATGCGGACTAAACGATAAGGGTCCGGGGGAAAGAGAAATCATGGAAAAGGCAGAAAACAAAGCCTTGGAAATGAGAAATGGCGCTTTCTGATACCTGAAAAATCGCCGATGAAATGGGGGAAACCCTAGGGGAAGGACCTCCCCACAACAACACAACAAGCGCATACGTGCGCACAACAGCTGAAAAAGCAGGGCGATAAAAAAAACGTAACTAATCCTTTTCGTATCGCAACGCCCTCGCATGGCGCAAAAGTGTTTCCTTGAAGAGCGCCACAAGGAAATTTATCTAAACTACGTGTTTACAAAACACGCCTAAAATTTAAATCTTTGAACGCATGAGAGAAAACAATGCAATAAGAGCATTGGGTAAAAAGGTTATCTACCGTATTGCCCTTTTCGTGCTTGTCTACCTCTCTCTCGTTGCCTTAGGCCTACTACTGCTCTACATTGGCTATAAATGGGCAACATCCTGGGGAGTAGGTTTGATGGAACAGGTGTTTGACAGCACCAACAGCGGGATTGTGATGCTGATAATCATAGGCATATACCTCGGCATTATCGCACTGTGCTTGATGTTCGGACTCTTCTTGTTGAAATTTATCTTCACACGCCAAAGCGACGAAGAGGATGGCAGAATACTGGTAAACGAAAACGATTGCCCGCAATTGTTCCAACTAATAAGTGAAGTGGCTCAGGCTACTAAATGCCCCATGCCTCATAAAGTGTTCCTCTCTACTGAAATTAATGCTTGTGTTTTCTTCAACACCACTTTCTGGTCGATGTTCTTTCCTGTAAGAAAAAACCTTGTGTTGGGCGCTGGCTTGTTTGCTACAACTAGCACCGAAGAGATTAAAGGCATTCTAGCTCACGAGTTTGGACACTTCTCGCAAGAAAGCATGAAGATTGGTTCGGTGGTTTATACGGCCAATATCGTGCTGGGAAATCTGGTCTATGGCGAAGACGCCTGGGACAGATGGGTTGACCGCTGGAGCGGATTTGAATGGAGTCCGTTCGCTATTTTCGGCTCGCTTACACGCTTCTTCACCGTTACTGTGAGATTGCTGTTGCAGGCTGTTTATAGATATGTGAATATCGCTTATCGCGAATTGTCGCGACAAATGGAGTTCGATGCTGATAATATCGCCTGTAAAGTGGTGGGAAAGTGTGTTATGGCGTCGTCGCTTTATAAAACGGCGGTGATGATGCAATGCAGCTCTAACACGCATGTGGCAATGATGAGACTCGATGAAAAGGGCAAAAAAGCCGACCCTTTCGAAATTCTGGAGCTGCTATCGCAAATTAAAGCTAACGAGGAGGGCAAAACACTTGAGGCCACGCAACTGCTTTTGGCCGAGGTAAAAACGAATGATGAACCCACAGCGAGGTTCTCGTGCAAGGATGTTTGGGACTCGCACCCCTCGGATAGGGAACGTATTCAGCAGCTGCAAAATATACCCAGACCATCGAACGAACCACTTTTGCCAGCCTGGAGCATTATGCCTGTGAGGTTAAGACAAAATTTGGGCGAACTGATTAAGTTTGAACACAAAACAAATGAGAACGAAAGGGTGCTGATTACAGGCGACGAACTTAAGCAATGGCTTGAAAAAGAACTTATTACCGAATTGCTAGACATGCGCTTTAGACGCTTCTTTATGGAATGCGGATGTATCGACCTCTTTAACCCTATGGAGGAGACTCCGGCAGAAACGGTGACTTATCCCTTCACAAAGCGCAATAGAAACATTGTTACGGCTTATATCAGGGCTTTCGAAGACGCTGAACAGATGATTGAAATCATTAACGGCGACCTTGAGGTTAGCGCGGCTTACTATAAGGGTAAATGCTATTCTCCTGACGAATTACCGACAGTTGAACATAGTCAATATATGGAAAAGATGCTGCCTAAACTGAAAAATGTGTATCGAGAGATTTACACTTACCTCAGAGCGGGCAAGCAAGGCGAGGTGGTTGAAAGGCTTTACGAACGCTTGTTCTTACTGAATAAGTACATAGAATCTTATCAGGAGAATATCATCGCACCGGCCGAAACAATGGTGGAAACATGGAATAATGGCAACAAACAGAAGAAAGACGAATCGGCTTTGTTTAGTGAGTACGTGCAGATTTTCAACGAGCTGAAGGGTATCGTTCCATCTATAACTCCGCTGCTAAGCGACGATTTCATCGCTAACGAGAGCTGTGAGGGCATTGTAAAACTGGTGAACGAATGCGATGTGGCTAAACTTGAAGCGCACAACGAAGAACAAATGGAAGATATTAATGAGTGCCTTAGATTGCTGTCGCCTTTCCTTGATGTGCTGCAACAGCAATACGAGGAACTGAAATTGACTATCGGAAGGATTGCTCAGGCTGAAGAAGAGGGCGAAATGGCTTGCGAAGAGAATGCGAAAGCTGTGGTGTAACAAATTGGCTGCATGCTTTGTCTCTAGCAAAATGCCACATACAGCTTAGATTTGACGCTGTTGCTTTATTGGTTTTGTAGTGGCTAATTGTACTAGAATTTGTATTAAAGGGCTTAATAACGTAAGAAATGGCGTAAATAAAGGGGTTACTGCTGGTGTATCGCCTTAGCTTGTAAGCCCTAACAGATATCATAATCTTTGGCGTTACAGCTTTGTACGTCATACCATAAATGCACTACTGAGGATGAAGGATGGCTACGGCCATCCTTTTTTGTTGCACTTAATTTGCATATATGGTTTGTAAACTCTATCTTTGTAAGGCCGTTGCAATACCAAATGTCACATCTGGCATGCTTATCGTGTTGCAAACGCTTGATTTTCAGAAATAAAAGTGCTTGCAGAATATCTTGTGAGCCATATATATAACGCAACGAAGAGGCCATTTAATGACCTCTCTATTGCGCATGCACGCATTGTGGGATGCTAAATAACGCTCAAACAATGGCGAAAGGGGCTTGTACAGGGGAAGTTGTTTCCCTAACTCGACTGCTTTTCGGGATGTGTAAAACCTATAAGGAATAAAGTAACGTTGAAATGATACGGAGTAACGAAGCTAAAAGTGGTCGGTAAGATGAGACTTGCGTTTGAGTTACACTGATTAAGGAATGGGGTTAAATAGAAAAGAATTTCATCAATGCGATAAAATATTAGTATTATTGATATTGCATCGTTTCGTTGTCAATTTATTTTTCTGAAATCTTAATTGCTTATCGCTGTTCTTAAATGGGTATCACAAGGACTTCTATGCATATCGGTGAATGGGCTGTGCTGCTGGCAACGTCGACTTGGCTTAGCGTTAGTTACTACTTGTCACCTATATGTTAAGGCGTGCGAACGAGTAGGCTAAGAATGGCCTACTCGCGAACAACGGCTTGTCAAATGATGAACGCAATGCCTTTGATGCGCAACCTTTTCTCATTTACTCGTCAACAATAAAATCAAGCATATACAGCAATTTAGAATATGATATTTAAATACGATGTCCTTGTCATTGGTGGCGGTCATGCTGGCTGCGAGGCTGCTCGTGCAGCTGCAAAGCTAGGCGCTAAGACCTGCCTTATCACCATGGACATGAACAAAATAGCACAAATGAGCTGCAACCCTGCAGTGGGTGGCATTGCTAAAGGCCAAATTGTGCGAGAGATTGACGCATTAGGCGGTGAGATGGGTATTATTACTGATGCCACATCTATACAGTTCAGAATGCTTAACAAAGGCAAAGGTCCTGCCGTTTGGAGTCCTCGAGCTCAATGCGATAGGGCTAAATTCATCACTAAATGGCGCGAAACACTCGATTCAACCGAGGGTTTGGATATATGGCAAGACCAAGCTGAAGAGCTCATTGTAGATAACGGCACTGCCGTGGGCATTAAAACGCAATGGGGTGCGGAGTTCAGAGCAAGGGCTATCGTGATTACTGCGGGTACTTTTCTCAATGGCTTGATGCATATCGGTAAGACGCAAATACCTGGCGGTAGATGTGCTGAGCCGGCAGTGTATCGATTAAGCGAAAGCATTGCTCAACATGGCATCTCCGTTGAACGAATGAAAACAGGAACGCCTGTAAGAATTGACGCGAGAACCGTGCATTTCGAAGATATGGAAAGGCAAGACGGCGAGGTGGATTTCCACCAGTTTAGCTATATGCCTACGCCTAGAACACTGAAACAATTACCTTGCTGGACGTTCTATACCACTGCCGAAGCACATCAAACTTTGCAAGAGGGCATTGCTGATTCGCCCCTTTTCAACGGACAAATTCAAAGTACTGGTCCGCGTTATTGCCCTAGCATTGAAACAAAACTTGTGACATTTCCTGATAAGGAACAGCATCCGCTGTTCTTGGAACCAGAAGGAGAGAATACTGCAGAGATGTA
Organism: Hoylesella shahii; assembly: GCF_937990675.1. NCBI lineage: Bacteria > Pseudomonadati > Bacteroidota > Bacteroidia > Bacteroidales > Prevotellaceae > Hoylesella > Hoylesella shahii. The sequence goes on from NZ_CALKQY010000021.1 coordinate 27,019, forward strand.
TCTCAATGGTTTTTCATCGAGTATGCCCCTTGATGTGCAACTAAACGCATTGCGTAAAATTCCTGCATTGAGGGATGCAAAGGCTTATCGTCCGGGTTATGCTATTGAATACGACTACTTCGACCCTACGCTTTTGCATGCTTCGCTCGAATCGAAGGTGCTTAAAGGACTGTTCTTTGCTGGTCAGGTAAATGGCACAACGGGATACGAAGAGGCTGCAGGACAGGGTTTGGTTGCGGGTATTAATGCTGCAATGGCTTGTAGTGGCGGACTGCCTTTCGTGATGAAAAGGGATGAAAGTTACATTGGTGTACTGATAGACGACCTCACAACAAAGGGTGTTGACGAGCCTTACCGCATGTTTACATCTCGTGCAGAATATAGAATTTTGCTCCGTCAGGATGATGCTGATGCAAGATTAACGGAACGCGCATATGAAATAGGGTTGGCTTCGAGAGAAAGGTTTGATCACTGGGTGCAGAAAAAAGAATGCATTCAACGGATTATTAGTTACTGCGAAACGGCTACGGTAAAGGCTAACGATATCAATTCGGCGCTTGAACATTGGGGTACGTCTCCGCTAACTGGTACAGTAAAATTGGTTGATCTTATCGCAAGACCACAGCTTAATGTACGAAACTTAGCTGAAGTGCTTCCAGAACTAAAATCTGTTATTACAGAAGCACCAAACAGACAAGAGGAGATTATGGAGGCTGCTGAAATAAAAATGAAGTATAAAGGCTATATCGAACGCGAGAAAATCGTTGCTGATAAAATGCGTAGACTAGAGAATATTCGCATTAAAGGCCACTTTAATTACGAAGAACTGCACGAAATTTCTACGGAGGGACGGCAGAAATTGGCACGTATCAATCCTGAAACGCTAGCACAGGCTTCGCGCATCCCTGGCGTCTCTCCGAGCGATATTAATGTATTGCTTGTGCTGATGAATCGTTAAGTAGACAACTGCACGACAAGTAATTTGATAACAAATTACACTTGCCTACTCCACCCCTTCGCAACTGCTCCTCAAACAAACGACAAATGCAAGAGAACGCAGACAATACGCAATCAATTACGATTAGAACGAATTAAAATGAGTGCGAAAACAAGGAGTTATAGAAAAGAGAGGATACGTTCCACGTGAAACAAAAGATATATAAATAGAAACATAACTTACTGTAAATGAATAACAAACTATTGCTGGACAATCTGCGTTGTATACCAGATTGGCCGAAGAAAGGGATTAATTTTCGCGACGTAACAACGTTGTTTAAAAACCCAGAATGCATCAAGACCATCACAGATGAGATGTGCGAGATTTACAAAGATAAAGGTATAACAAAAATTGTAGGCATCGAATCGCGAGGCTTTGTTATGTCGTCGGCTGTTGCCATTAGATTAGGAGCTGGCATTGTATTATGCAGAAAGCCCGGAAAGCTACCTTGCGAAACGGTGCAAGAAAGCTATAAAAAGGAATATGGCACAGATACCATCGAGATTCATAAAGATTCGATTAATGAAGACGATGTTGTGTTGCTACACGATGACCTTCTTGCTACTGGCGGTACAATGAAAGCAGCATGCGATTTGGTGAAGAAATTCAATCCTAAAAAGATTTATGCTAATTTCATTATTGAACTGGTAAACGAAGATCTTAACGGTAGAGCGGCCTTTGATAAGGATATTGAGATTTCTACGCTCATTCAAGTATAGGTTTAATTTGGAGAAACAACCTGTATTATTCGGTTCTACTGTTAGAACTATAATTATTCTGCGTTATAACGGGAGCATCTTAACATCTCCATACAACATAAATCATGTGGAGAATTGCTAAAGATACTCTCGTTATTTTGCTACTTGGATAACGAAACAAATGGTTCAATGCCTTATTATCGCGATTTAGTTAGGATAGTGTAGCTCTATTATCCTTAAACTAAAGAGCAAATAAACAACTACAATATATAAAAGAGGAATTAATACGGCGTAGACTCAATGCCATTTTAACAAGGTATTAGTGAAAATAATAAGTAGCAGTGAAATAAATAATGGGAATAAGGTCGTAGTTGTAATTATACTCCACCCTACCCGCTTTAATAAATAACGAGGAAGGCTTTCCGTTCTTGGTACTTCAAAAGGAATAAACTGTCGAAGGGGAAAAGAATGTGATGCTAACTATATATTTTTTGTTTCACGTGAAACAAGAAAACGCGAAACACTAGTGTACAAAGGACTTTGGAAGCATGACAAAAGAAGAAAATGAAAAACGATTGGCACACCTAAAAGGTATTGTGCTTAGTCTGCCAGAGAAACCTGGTAGTTATCAATTCTATGACGAAGACCACAATATTATATATGTTGGTAAAGCCAAAAACTTAAAGAACAGGGTGTCTTCTTACTTTCATAAAGAAGTAGACAGATACAAAACGAAGGTGCTTGTTAGTAAAATCTTCGATATTTCTTATACGGTTGTAAATACCGAAGAGGATGCTTTATTGCTCGAAAATGGTCTTATCAAAAAGTATAACCCTAGATATAACGTTCTTTTGAAGGATGGTAAAACCTATCCCAGTATTTGTGTTACAAACGAATTGTTTCCTCGAATATTCAAAACCCGCACAATTAATAAGCGTATGGGCACTTATTATGGTCCTTACAGCCATGTTCCCACAATGGTTGCGCTGCTTGAATTGATTGCTAAGACTTACAAACCGCGTACTTGTAGATTTCCTATTACTCGTGAAGGTATTGAAATGGGCCGGTATAAAGCGTGTCTAGAATACCATATTCACAACTGTGATGCGCCTTGTATTGGTAAACAATCGTGGGAAAACTATCAAGAGAACATTAAACAAGCGAGAGAAATACTTAAAGGTAATACGCGAGAGGTGTGTAAAGCACTATATGAGGAGATGCTGAAGAAGGCTGAGGAACTTAAATTTGAAGAGGCTGACACCTTAAAAAAACGGTATTTATTGCTTGATAATTATTGTGCGAAGAGTGAAGTTGTTAGTTTTAGTATTGCAGATGTAGACGTTTTTAGTATTACCGACGACGAATTTAACCGTACTGCGTTTATTAATTACATCCACGTAAAGAACGGAACGGTAAACCAAAGCTTCACTTTTGAGTACAAAAGAAAGCTTGAAGAGAGCAAAAAAGACATTCTTGCATCTGCTATTCCTGAAATTAGAGAACGTTTTAATAGCAAAGCTAAGGAAATTATTGTACCTTTTGAAATGGAATGGGCGATGCGAGAGGCTGTATTTATCGTACCTCAACGAGGCGACAAACGACGTTTGCTGGAACTTTCTGAGATGAATGGTAAGCAATATAAATTCGATAGACTGAAGCAAAACGAAAAGTTGAACCCCGAACAGAAGGCTGTTAGACTGATGAAGGAGTTGCAAACCAAACTGCAAATGGATCGTTTGCCATATCAAATTGAATGCTTCGACAACTCTAATATATCAGGAACGGATGCTGTTGCTGGTTGTGTTGTGTTTAAAGGGATGAAACCGAGTAAGAAGGATTATCGCAAATACAACATCAAAACCGTGGAAGGACCCGACGATTACGCCTCGATGAAAGAGGTGGTAAGACGTAGATACATGCGTATGATGGAAGAAGAATCACCCCTACCCGACCTAATAATTACTGATGGTGGTAAGGGACAGATGGGCGTTGTGCGCGAAGTGGTGGTAGAAGAACTACATTTAGACATTCCCATTGCTGGTTTAGCCAAAGACGATAGGCACAAAACCAACGAACTGTTCTATGGATGGACACCGCAAGTAGTGGGTTTGGACGTGAAAAGTGAGCTTTTCCATGTGCTCTCACGCATACAAGACGAGGTGCACCGTTACGCAATTAGCTTTCACAGAGACAAACGTAGCAAGCATGCCTTGCACTCTGAACTTGACGAAATCAAAGGTATTGGGCCCAAAACGAAGGAACTTTTATTGAAGAAATTAAAGTCGGTTAAGCAGATAAAAGAGGCTTCTTTGCAACTACTTATAGAACTTATTGGTAAGGCTAAAGCGCAAATTGTGTTCAATCACTGGCACGAAAAAGATATTAAGGAAGAAGATGGTCTATATTGAACTTAAAATTTTAAATAAATAAGCAAAAATAGTAAGGATAATAGTCTTTGTATTAGGTAATAAAAGAAATATTTATAATTGTTGTTTCTATCTAAACAAAAGTTATAATACACAATTAATATCCTGATTATCAATATGTTATTATATTATTCCTGGATAAACAACCAGTATTTCTTGCACTTTATACTGATACAGAGCGATAATAACTTGTAAACTTAAAAAAAGAATTAGGCAAATGGTACGAAAAGGATGCTTTTCGACGATATAAAGTGGATTACTAGACAATAACGTTAAATCTATCGTCTGCAAATCGATTTCTTAAATCCAAAAGGTTTGTTTCGAATAAGGTTGTAAAAGTGTTGTAGAAAAAAAGAAGACAACATGTAATTGTCTCCAAAAGCACAATAAATAATGTGAGTTTGAGGAAGCATGGCTGTCTGTTCTCAAATTAAGAATTTGAAAATATAAGTCGACTGCTATTCAAGACCATGTAATTGAAGACCAAAATAAGCCTCATATTAAGATTTTGGGTCTTACAAGTTTAGAAAAAAATTGGCCTTCTAAATGGTAGTGAAAAACGAAAAGCAAAACTTAGTCTGTATTTTACTGATTATCAGTACGTTATAAAAGTCACTAAAATAAGGCGTTTTTTGCAAGCTTCCGGCCGATTGCTCGCAAATATTCGATTCTCCAGGTTAATGAATGTTAATCAAAGAAAGGTAGATGCAAATTTTTGTTTAATAAAAAAGATGTTAGGTCTTTTAAGTCAAAACGTATTTCAGTTGAAAGTTGAAGATACTTGAAAGAATTGATAGTGTAAAAACTACACAAAGTTATTATAATGTGGAGTAAATAACACACGAATAAAACATAATGAAGATGGTACGATTGATAAAAATCGATAGTTTATGATGATAGCGGGAGAACAGGACTATGGAATAACACCTTATATAAATAATAAGTCAAAAGGAGAAATAAAAGAACGCAACGAGAAGAATGAAGAAAGAGCTATCATTAAAATGTTTATGCTAACAAATTTAATTATAACACTGTGATTACTCCCCCACTCCCTACAAGAAATAGATAAAGACGAAAAGAAGAGAACAGCGTAATTGGGCACAGTCATAAAGAAAATACTAGTGTAATAATGGTATGTTACAACATACCTACTCTATAAAAGAGCAGTAAACCAGAAATTCATAAGGCTATAGCCCAGTAATAGAAATTGCTTAAGCAAAAATAAATCTGCAAAATCAATTTTGAAACGATGTTATAAACTGTTTCAATTATGTTGTAACCACCAACTAAAAATAAGAAATACAGCTTAATTGCTTGCGATAACAAAATTAGTACTTATCCTGTTTTGTAGAAAGGAAGTAAAAGACCTTCAAAAAGCAGAAATAAAATAAGGAAACATGAAAAAGGAAATTAAATTAAAAAATTAAGAATGAATAGAAAGTATTTGTGAAAAGAATAAAAGGGATAAGCAAAAGAAACAAATCATAGTAACAAAAAGAAATTAACAAATAAAACAAGATAAAAAACAATAACAAAGCAATAGAAAACAGACAATTACGTTTATAAGAAGAGAGAGAATAAAGTATTGACTTACAACATCAAACTTGCGAATTAAACTTATACTACGTTTAGAAATAAGAAGTAATTTTGATGTAACAGTTAGAAAAGATGAATAATAAATTATAAGAAGAAGAGAAATTTACAGGTTTGAAAATAATAATAAAGAGTAGATTGAAAGATGAAGCCTACAAAAATAAAATTATTATTCGCGATAATAATTTGTCTATTACCAGGCAATAAAAATATTCTTGCCCAAGATAAAACATTTGGCTATAGATGGATTATGCACCAAAAGGATTGGTATCAAAAGGTAAGCACTGACGAAATAGATGGACAAAAATCACTACTACTTTATGCAAGAAGTAATGCTAAGGGGAAAATAGGTACTTTAATACCTGTATTTCAATTAGATAAAAATGGTGCTGAAATAACAATAACAATCAAGTATAAAAGCAACAACTGCAAAAAAACATGGTTAACGCTTAGCAAAATTGGGGAATGTGAGAGAATCATAGCCAATGATACAATAATATTGCCCACAAAAAACGAATGGTTTGAAATAAATCGAAAAGTAAAAATAAAAGATGCTTTATTGCTAAACGTTATATTAGAAGCTGAAGGAAGCCACGAGAAAGAAAATAAACTTTGGATAAATAAATTTGGAGTATATGCCAATGGTGGGAGATTAAGAAATGAAGTCATCACTCTTAACCATAATAACACCTTAAGCAACGATAATTATCGCATAAAAACAACCGCCAGAAAAAGCGGCAATAACAAAGAAAACTTATCTTCAAAAATGCATAACAAAGAACTCAAGAGTGAAAGTTCTGCATTAGAAAAATTGCCTATCATCAAACTTAACAACGCAGATTATAGTGAAATACCTAGTATGAACGCAAACATATTGGGTATTGGCGAAACCATACACGGAAGTAAAACGTTGGGAAACGTTGCATTTAATATGATAAAACAACGAATAAAAGAAAATAATTGCAAATTGGTATTGCACGAATTTCCTTTAGAAAGTTCCTTATTTGTAAACCGTTATATTAAAAACGATCCGCGTTTTAAGCTTGAAGACATAGAGCGTTATATGGAAGGGAGTTTATCTTCGGAGACTACTATCGACTTTATTAAATGGCTAAAACACTATAATACAACACATAACAATACAGTTTCGCTTTGGGGGATGGATTTAGAAAGTATGAAAATGGCAGGCGGAATAGACCTCAGTGAGTTTGTTGAAACTTTGTTTAAAGAACAGAGAAATGCACAAATAGACAGCATAGTAAACAGACTTTTAAACGGAGAAAGCAGCGTTTCAGACCAAAAAGAATTGACCGAGAGTACAGGTATAATAGGTAAATGTCTTACCGAAGATGAACGCGAGATAATAAAATGGTGTTTACTAACAAACCAAACTTATAAAGAAACCTACGACAGACTGGTGCACAGAGACATAATTATGGCCAATATATGTTACAAACTGATTGAAATGTTAACCAAAACAGGAGAAACTACCTCCATATATGGCCACTTTTCACACCTCAACTATCTTGTTGGTGGCGACATGAGCAGACATGATAACTATGCTATGGGGCATTATATGCGCGCACAATATGCACATAATTACCAGGCTATCGCCCTTTGCACTTATGCCGGAACCACCCTTAACGCCTTAACCGACAAGGTTATTGGCGTGGCAAAGTTGGTTGATGCACCAGTTGGAAGCATCGAGCACAACTTACAAACTATGGCAAAGGGCATGCTTTACCTACCTACTAAATACCTTGATTGCACGTATATGGTAAAAATGCGCGAACTAGGAAACAGCAACAACCCTCAACAATTTTTCTATATATCGCCTAAAGCACGTGCTGAAGGCATATTATTTGTACCCTATAGTGTAGCAATAGAGAAAAGTGAAGATGTGCTTAAACGCTATCTTAACTACATAGATAACACCGTTAGGAGGTATTTAGAGAAAGCAAAAAAGCAAAAGAAGCAGTAAGACAGAACAATATTATTTACGTCTAGGACTTTTAGAGAGGTTTTTAAATTGTTATATAAGTAAATTAATTAGTCATTAAAAGTAATATGTTTCTTTTCTTGTTAAAGTCATCCACAACATTTACACATTCTAAATTCTCTAATTAGGGATATTCAGTAAATATCTAACTAATTGTTTATAAGTGCAGTATGTGATTTGTACCTTTACATAAAAACCCCCGAACGACCCATCACGGGCAGAATCGGGGG